>JAUIGO010000051.1 GCA_030429955.1 Bacteroidia bacterium | reverse complement strand
TTTTAGTTTTAAGGGAGAATAAAAAAACTAGCGCTAGTAAAGATTAATCTATTTTGCCTAAAACTGCATCTTGACATAGACTTTCAAAAATTAGTCTCAGGTCTTGTAAATTTAAAAAAAAAAAAAATGCTTAAAAAACCAACTATTTTAACATTTAAAACAGTTGGTCTATAAACTTACAAAAAGTGCTTTTTGAATTATCAGGAAATATGGGAAAACTACGGAAAAACCATAATCCAATTTTAACAAATATTTAACATAAAACTATTATTGTTCTAGGTCGTTGTTACCAGAAAACTTCCGCTCCAACTCAGCCTGAAATTCTTCCATTACAGGACGTACAGTGCTGTCTGGTAAATCGGCAATTTTAATATACATCAACCCATCAACCGAGTTGTTAAATAAAGGATCAACGTTAAAAGCCATTAGGCGAGCATTTTGTTTGATGTATTTTTTAAGCAAAACAGGAAGACGTAAAGCTCCAGGTTCTATTTCATCAATAATTTTATCAAATTTATTAAGGTCTGCTTCAGTTTCGTCAAAAACAAAATCCTTATCAGCATCTTTTAACTTAACCTTAAACTCCTTTTTAGGATGTACATATTGTGCCAAATATGGATCGTAATAATGTGATTTCATAAACTCAATCATCAAACTTTTTGAGAAATTTGAAAACTGATTGCTAATACTTACACCTCCAATTAAAAACTTGTGCTCGGGAAAACGAAGCGTGGTATGCACAATCCCTTTCCATAACAAAAAGAGAGGCATTGGTTTTTGCTGATAACTTTTAATGATGAAGGCTCTTCCCATTTCAATAGACTCGCTCATCATTTTATAGAGTTCAGGTTCAAACCTAAAAAGGTCTTGAAGATAAAAACCATCAATACCATATCTCTCGAATATTTTTGAACCTAATCCCATTCTATATGCACCAGCAATAAGGTTTGCTTCATTATCCCAAAGGAACATGTGGTGATAATAGGTGTCAAATTTATCAAGATCAATAGCCTCATTAGTGCCTTCTCCAACTTCACGAAAAGTGATTTCACGCAGTCGGCCAATTTCTCTAAGTATATTTGGTAATTTAGTTGCAGGCGCTAGATATACTTCATAATTTTTACTTTGTAATAACCTATAATCACCTTCTTTTAAGGCTTCAATCTCCTTAATCATCAATTCAGTTTTTACAGGAGTTACAATTTTTTTAGGAATTTTAGGCGCTTTTAAAGTCGATGAAATATTTTCTAAACGATTTGGCTTGTCTTCAAAAGCATTGGATAGCATGTAGGTTTTTCGTCTTATAAATTCAGAAAACTCAGGTAGCGTGCTATGTTCTTGTTGGTCTGCTACAGATATTGGCCTTCCAATGCGTACTTTTATGGTTCGTCGTTTTTGCGTTAGTAACTCAGAAGGTAGTTTTGCGGTTCTAAATGTGTCATTTATTTTTGAAAGTTTATAAAATAACTTACTGTTTTTAGCATGAAAATAAATAGGAACCACAGGAACTTTAGCCTTTTGAACCAGTTTCATGGCTGCTTCTTCCCAAGGTTTATCAACCACTAATTTCCCATCTCTATATGTAGAAACTTCTCCAGCTGGAAAAATCCCCAAGGGTTTGCCATCCTTTAAATGCAGCAACGAATTTTTAAACCCAGTAACGCTAGATTTAACATCCTTTCTGTCTTCAAAAGGATTTACTGGCATAATGTATGGCTTTAAAGGCTCGATACGATGCAGTAGAAAATTGCCTATAATTTTAAAATCACTACGTTGTTCCAACATTAATTTTAAAAGTAAAATTCCATCAATACCACCAAGTGGATGGTTGGAAACAGTAATGTAGGCACCTTCTTTTGGAAGTCGTTTTAAGTCTTCTTCTGGGATTTCAAATTTAATTTGAAAATCGTCTAATAAAGCATTTAAAAAAGGAAGGTCGTTTAGGTGCTTGTTTCTATTGTATATTTTATTAATGGTAGAAATATTAAGGAGTTTCATTAATATCCATCCGAAGAATGTTCCGATAAATCCATATTTATCAAATTTTATCGCTTTGGCGACTTCTTTGGATGTAACTAAACTCATTTGCTATTATTAGTGAGGATTACAAATCTACACATTTATTTGGTTACAATTTGAACGGTTTCGTTGTAAATTTGTTTCAATAAAACCGTTTTGTTTTCTTCTAATTGTTCAATAGCATTCTTTGTATAATGCCTTATGGTATAAAGAGCAACATTTTTGTGAAATGTTACTTTAAACTTTGCTTTTAAGTGCAATAAGAGCTTATCTAAATTATTATAATTATTATCTACACAAACCGAAAAGCTAATGGCTGAGTTCTGGATCACATCAACTTTCATTTTATATAAATGCAATAGGTTGAAAATTTCGCTGATGTTTTCTTCAACAATAAAACTAAAGTCTAATGATGAAAGTTCAATGAGCACCTGGTTTTTTCTTACAATAAAGCAAGGTGTCATTGGTTCTAATGTTTTGCCTTTTCCAACGCAAGTTCCTGCATCTTTAGGATTGAGAAATGACTTTACAAATAAAGGGATTTCCTTTTGTTGAAGAGGTTGCAATGTTTTAGGGTGAATAACTGAAGCGCCATAAAAAGCAAGTTCTATGGCCTCACGATACGATATCTGGTTAAGCAATTGTGCGTTTTCAAAGTATCTAGGATCTGCGTTTAAAACTCCTGGAACATCTTTCCAGATGGTTACATTATTAGCATTTAAGCAATATGCAAATACAGCAGCAGTATAATCACTTCCTTCTCTGCCTAAGGTTGTTGTAAAGTTATTGGAATCGCTTCCTAGAAAGCCTTGTGTAATATTGAGTTGATTGGTTTTTATACCTTTTGAAATGAGCTGCTGCGTTGTTTTCCAATCAATTTTTGCGTTTCTGTAATAATTATCGGTTTTTATAAATTCTCTTACATCTAGCCAATTATTTTTAATGCCAATTTCATTTAAGTAAGCACTTACTATTATTGTTGAAACTAGCTCGCCATAACCAACAACCTGATCGTAAACATAATTATAATCAGGGGATTTATTTCGATTGAAAAATGTGGTAAGATCCTTGAAAAAATCTTCAACTTGAGTGAAAATTGGATGATTGTCAGAATCAAACAAATCCAATAAAATGGCATTGTGGAATTTCTTGATATCTTGTATAGAGCTTTGCAATTCCTTGGTATTATCAAAGTAATTATAGATTACTTTCTCCAAGGCATTAGTGGTTTTCCCCATAGCTGAAACAACCACAAGCATATTGTCATGTCCTGTTTCTGAAAGAACTTTAACTAAATTTTTCACACCTTCAGCATCTTTAACCGAAGCACCTCCAAATTTAAATATGCGCATTAGCTTAAGTTTGCTATATAGTTTTTAATTGCGGTTTCATCTAGATGTACCACGTTCCAGTCACGTAACACTTTAGCACCTTTTCGTTCGTACAACTTTATGGCGCCTTCATTCCAACTAATCACTTCCCAATTGATGCGTTTTGCACCAAGACTGTGACCATATTTTACAACTTCATCCAACAAAGCAGAACCTATACCATGACCTCTCATGCTTTGGTTGACTATTAAATCTTCTAGATGTAAAATTTTACCTTTCCAAGTTGAGAATCTGTTGTAAACAACTGCTGCGCCAACAACTTTATCATCAACTTCGGCAACAAAACATTTAAAAACCGGATTTTTCCCAAACCCGTCAGCAATTAAACTCTCTGTAGTTACTTCTACAGCGTCAGGCTCTTCTTCAAAAACAGCCAGCTCTATAATAAGAGCTAAAACCGCAGACATATCGTCTTTAGTAGCATTTCTAATTGTAAAATCCATGTGTATAATATTGAGCTCCAAATATAGCGAAAGCTATTATTTTTAGCTTAATAAAATTTTAGTTAAACGATGTAGTTTCTCAAAAAGTACGATATTTGCAGAAACAAACACACAGCCAATTCATGTCTCAAAAAAATCAAACTTTAGGAGAATTTATTATTGAAAACCAAAAATCGTTTAAGTACACATCTGGTGAACTTTCACGATTAATCAATGCCATTAGACTCGCAGCTAAAGTTGTAAACCATGAAGTGAACAAAGCTGGATTGGTTGATATTATTGGTGCCGTAGGAGATACAAACATTCAAGGCGAAGACCAACAGAAATTAGATGTTATTGCTAACGATTTGTTTATAAAAGCAATGACAAGGCGAAACATTGTGTGTGGTATTGCCAGTGAAGAAGAAGACCATTTTGTTGCCATTAATAGCCAGGATGAAAATAACCAGAATAAATATGTAGTATTAATAGATCCTTTAGATGGCTCTTCAAACATAGACGTGAATGTCTCTGTTGGTACTATTTTCTCAATATATAGAAGAGTTACTCAGGTTGGAACTCCTGTAACTATAGATGATTTCTTACAACAAGGAAATAAACAAGTAGCTGCTGGATATGTTATTTATGGAACATCAACTATGTTGGTTTATACTACAGGAGATGGTGTAAATGGTTTTACGTTAAATCCTGCTATTGGTACGTTTTATTTGTCACATCCAAATATGAAGTTTCCTGAAAATGGAAAAATTTATTCGGTAAATGAAGGGAATTATATTCATTTTCCGCAAGGCATAAAAAATTACATAAAATATTGCCAAATGGAAGAAGGCGATAGACCATATACAAGCAGGTATATTGGCTCTTTGGTTTCTGATTTTCACAGAAACATGATAAAAGGAGGTATTTATATGTATCCAAAGAGTTCTTTGCATTCTAACGGTAAATTACGTTTGTTGTATGAATGCAATCCGATGGCTTTCTTAGCAGAGCAAGCTAATGGTAAAGCAAGCGATGGATTTACAAGAATTTTAGATATTCAGCCAACAAAGCTGCACCAACGTGTGCCATTTTTATGTGGTAGTAAGAATATGGTTGAAAAAGTTGAAGAATTTATGCAAAACGCTTAACATAAAAAAAGCGAGCTTAATAGCTCGCTTTTTTTATGTTATCACTAAAACTATTGATTCATAGTTTTCATTTCTTCGGTAAAGGTATCAAGATCCACTTTTTGTTGCACTAATTTAAGTGCTTTGTCAGTGATGTATTTTACATTTTCAGATTTAAAACCTAAGCCAATACAGAGCTTTTTAAGCATTTTTACTTGGTCATCACCTTCAATGTGATCTGCCCAAACCATCCTAGCCAAATCGTACAAACGCTCTAAACGTCTGTCATAAGACAAAGGTGGATTAATAGGATGAGATTGATAATCCTTTAATATTTGCTTATACTCTAAGTCTGAAATATTTAAATTTCTAGCCAAACGGTCTAAAAACGCTTTTTCTACTTCATTAATTATTCCGTCGCTCATAGCAACTCTTACAATAGCGGCAAAATGGTCTTCATTACGCTTTTTAAAACCACTATCAAATAAATCTGAAATTGACATATCTTGTATTAAAAATTTTGTTCTGCAAATATAATACTAATAACATTTTTAAGGCTATAAAAATTAAATTTCTAATAAACAATTAACCTATATTTCTTCTGTAAAAACTAAATTTTGTTTTACATCAGTAACCATTGCATTAGCACATGAATTTTTTAATTGTGTTTTTGTGAATTTCAAAATGAAAAAATTCATGTACTTTTGCATAAATTTTTTCTGAGTGAGTAAATCCCTTATCTCTCAAAACTTTGAACGGTCTTTGCAACTGCAAAAACTGCAAGCTGCTATTGCCCAAAATCAAGCAAGAACACATTTAAAAGGTCTAGTTGGTTCGTCATTATCATTTGTCATTACTGAGTCGTTTAAAAAGGCTGATAAGCCATTCTTGCTCATATTTAATGATAAAGAGGAAGCAGCTTTTTATTTAAATGACCTTGAAGAACTGCTTTCTGAAAAGGACGTTTTGTTTTATCCTGGAAGTTACAGAAGACCATACCAAATAGAAGAAACTGATAATGCAAACGTACTGCTTAGAGCTGAGGTTTTAAACCGAATAAACTCTAGAAAGAAACCTGCTATTATTGTCACTTATCCTGATGCACTTTTTGAGAAAGTAGTAACACGTAGGGAGTTGGAGCGCAATACATTAAAAATTTCACTTAACGATAATCTCTCTATTGATTTTGTAAACGAAATGCTGTTTGAGTATCACTTTAGACGGGTTGATTTTGTTACAGAACCTGGCGAATTTTCTGTTCGTGGTGGTATTGTTGATGTGTTTTCCTTTTCTCATGATGAACCTTATCGCATTGAGTTTTTTGGTGATGAGGTTGATAGCATAAGAACCTTTGACGTTGAAACACAACTCTCAACAGAACAGGTTAAAAAAATAAACATCATTCCAAACGTTGCCAACAAATTTTTGGAAGAAAGCAGACAGAGTTTTCTAGAATACATCGCACAAAAAACAGTGGTTTTCTCAAAAAATGCTGATATACTGTTTTCAAGAATTGATGATTTCTATGGTAAAGCTGTTGAGGCTTTTAATAATTTGTCTTCAGATATTAAACATGCTGAACCTGAAGAACTTTTTTGTAAAGCATCGTTACTGAAAAAACAACTTTTAGATTTCTCTTTAGTTGAATTTGGTACACAATCGGTTTTTAGCAGTAATGAAAATGTTATTCCATTTAATATTTCTCCTCAGCCATCATTCAATAAGCAATTTGATTTATTAATTGAAAACTTAAACACAAATCACAATAAAGGATATACCAATTATATTAGTTGTTTGTCAGAACAACAAGCAAAGCGTTTTCATGATATTTTTGATGATGTTGAGCAAGATGTGCATTACAATACGTTTGTATTGTCATTATATCAAGGTTTTATAGATCATGACAACAAAATAGTTTGCTATACAGACCATCAAATTTTTGAGCGTTATCACAAGTTTCACCTAAAAAATGGTTACGCCAAAAAACAAGCCATCACTTTAAAAGAGCTTACCAATCTTGATGTTGGTGATTATGTTACACATATAGATCATGGAATTGGTCGTTTTGGAGGATTGCAAAAAATTGAAGTAGAAGGCAAAAAACAAGAAGCGATTAAGTTGGTTTATGGTGAGCGTGATGTTCTGTATTTAAGCATACACTCGTTGCATAAAATCACCAAGTTTAATGGGAAAGATGGTAAGCCACCAAAAATTTATAAGCTAGGTAGCAAAGCTTGGAAAACACTAAAACAAAAAACGAAATCACGAGTTAAGGAAATTGCGTTTAACCTTATAAAATTGTATGCAAAGCGTAAGCTTGAAAAAGGATTTCAATACACACCAGACAGTTATATGCAGCATGAGCTGGAAGCTTCTTTTTTATACGAAGATACGCCAGATCAAATTACTGCGACTGCTGATATTAAAGCTGATATGGAAAGCGAACAACCAATGGATCGTTTGGTTTGTGGCGATGTTGGTTTTGGTAAAACTGAAGTTGCTATTAGAGCCGCTTTTAAGGCAGTTGATAATGGTAAGCAAGTAGCCATTTTGGTACCTACAACGATTCTTGCTTATCAGCATTACAGAACTTTGACAGAACGACTTAAAGATTTTCCTGTCACTGTTGATTATTTAAATAGATTTAGGTCTGCAAAGCAGAAACGTGAAACTTTAGAAGGACTAGACAATGGTAGAGTTGATATTATTATTGGCACACATCAGCTAGTGAATAAAAATGTAAAGTTTAAAGATTTAGGATTGCTCATTGTTGATGAGGAGCAAAAATTTGGAGTCGCTGTAAAAGAAAAACTAAAAACCATTAAAGAAAATGTAGATGTATTAACGTTAACAGCTACACCAATTCCGCGTACGCTTCAGTTTAGTTTAATGGCTGCACGAGATTTGTCAGTGATTACAACGCCTCCACCAAATCGTTATCCAATTGAAAGTCATGTGATTCGGTTTAATGAAGAAACCATTCGTGATGCAGTGAGTTATGAGATACAACGAGGAGGTCAAATTTTCTTTATTCATAATAGAATTGAGAATATTAAAGAAGTGGCTGGCATGATTCAGCGTTTGGTGCCTGATGCCAAAATTGGAATTGGTCATGGTCAGTTGGATGGTAAAAAACTGGAACATTTAATGTTGGCATTCATGAATGGTGAATTTGATGTTTTGGTAAGCACAACCATTGTTGAAAGTGGTTTAGATGTGCCAAATGCGAACACCATTTTCATTAATAATGCTAATAATTTCGGATTGAGCGATTTGCACCAAATGCGTGGTCGTGTTGGACGAAGTAATAAAAAAGCCTTTTGTTATTTCATTACTCCGGAATATTCGGCAATGACCAATGATGCTCGAAAACGAATAACAGCTCTGGAACAACATACCGAACTTGGAAGCGGTTTTAATATTGCTATGAAGGATTTGGAAATTCGTGGTGCAGGAGATTTGCTTGGTGGTGAACAAAGTGGTTTCATTAACGAAATAGGCTTTGATACCTATCAAAAGATATTAAACGAAGCTATTGAAGAACTCAAAGAAAACGAGTTTAAAGATTTGTATAATGACCAAGGAAAAGAGAAGATTTACGTAAAAGATATCACTATCGATACTGATTTTGAATTGCTGTTTCCTGATGATTACGTTAATAATATTGCAGAGCGTTTAAATTTATACACAGAATTAAATGAGCTTAAAACCGAAGAAGAATTAAAAGCCTTTGAATCGCGGTTAATTGATCGTTTTGGAGATATGCCAATTCAAGTAGTTGATTTGTTAAATAGCGTTCGTATAAAATGGATGGCAACCAAATTAGGCTTTGAAAAAATTGTAATGAAACACAATAAATTAGTTGGCTATTTTATAAAAGATCAGCAAAGTAGTTTTTATCAAAGCTCTGGTTTTACAAAAGTGTTGCAATATATTCAAGCCAATCCAACTGCATGTAAAATGAAAGAAAAACAGACACGTCAAGGTTTGCGATTATTGCTTACTTTTGACAGCGTAAAATCGGTTGATAAAGCTTTAAAGGTGTTACAACCAATATTAAATTAAAAAAATAAAATATTGGCTTGATTGTTGAACAAAATTAATAAGATAAAGCTGTGACTTTTCAGCAAATAAGGGTCTTAATTATAAATAACTTTATTTTGAAAAAACTAATTTTCATCTTCTTAATATTTCCGACTTTCTTAATGGCACAATACACCATTAAAGGAACTTTTTCACCTGCTGATGAGTTTAATTATGCACTATTGTATAAAATTACTCCTGAAAGTAATATTTACGTTAGTAACACTGAAATTAAAGACGGTAAGTTTAGTTTTGATCTAGACTCTACAGTTACAAAAGGCATGTATAGATTGGTATATGCCTTGCCTCAAGAAGAATATAATTTTGATATTATATATAATGCTAAGGAGAATATAGAGCTAAACTTTGATCAAGAAATAGGTGTCAACTACACAAAATCTACTGAGAATATGCTGTTTGCTTCATATACCTTAGATATGGATGCCATTAGCCAAAGTATTGGAGAATACTTTAAATCAAATTCTAAAGACACCTTAGCATTGGTGAAGATTTTTAAGAAGCAATCTGATATTCAAAACAATTTCGAAAAAAAATCAAAAGGCACTATCGCAGAATCTTTTATAAAAGCCAATAAACCATACATTCCTAGCCATTATGAAAATGCTAAAACATATCTGAAAAATTTAAAGAATTTTTATTTCAGTTATATTGACTTTAATGATAAAACTTTGCAAAGCTCTAACTTTTTATCAGAACGTATTACTAGTTATGTATTTGGAATGACTGATGAAAATTTGGATGATTTGGCTACATATAAAAAAAATATAGATGCCGCAGTAATTGCAATGAAAGAAGCACAACCTACAATCAAGAAGTCATTATTGATTATTTTGTGGCAGCAAATGGCCGATTTAAGTTTAGAAACCACAGCCAATTACATTTCAGATAAATACTTAATACCAATTGCTGAAAAAACTCAAGACAAGGCCTTGGTTGATGAATTGAAGAAATTTAAAAACACCTCATTAGGAACTGTAGCACCAGATTTTTCATTTGAAAAAACTTTTGGTGATGTTACCACAAAAACAAAGTTAAGTGCTTTAAATACAGCAAATCAATATATAATCGTGTTTTGGAGTAGTGCTTGTAGTCATTGTATGGAAGAAATACCTCAATTGCAAAAGTTTATTAAAGCACAACCCAAAGGGAAATTGCAAGTAGTGGCCATTGGTTTGGAAGATTCACCAAACAATTGGAAAAAATTGATTGCCACTTATCCTGAATTTATAAATGTGTTAGGCTTAGGAAAATGGACCAATAAATTAGGTGTGCTTTATAATGTCAATGCAACTCCAACATATTTTGTTTTGGACAAGAATAAAAAAATCATTGCAAAACCTAATGATATTGTAGAGTTAAGAGAATACTTCAGTAATTAGTTCTAAAGTTATATAGATTCAAAGGAAATATAGTTTAATAAAAACAATAAGGTGTATTTATTAATACACCTTATTGCAACTAATATAGTAACTATTACAAAATAAAAGCACTAAATTATTATATGAGATATTTTTTTGAGTTTAGTATGCAGGATTTCCTCCATCACAATCAGATAGTAGTGCTTCAACATACATAGCCCAACTATTTCCTGAAAAAGCAGGTCCTTCTCCCCAAGCAGTTTCACCACCTGTTGGCCCTTGAACTTCAGCATGAGCAGCAAAACAATAGTTGTTATCTAAATCTGCTAATGGAATAACATAAACCACTTCATAATCACTAACTGAGTAAGGTTCAGTATATTCAAATCGACCTACTTTAGGGTTTCCAGAACCTGTAAGTGGTACCCAATCTTCATCGCAATTCCCTATACTTAAATGTGTCAGGTCAATGGTCCAATCATCATTTGTTGTATAAACAATAATAAGATTTTCGCCATCATTATAAACTGTTATGTCACCAGCAACGTGGTGTTGACCTGCAATTAAATTAACAGTAACACAAGCTTCACCAGGGTTTTCTAAATCTACTGAGAGTTCAATATTTGTTTGTGAGTCTTGACTTTTTAAGGTTGTGTCTTCAATACTTTCTGTTTCACAACTTATAAATGTCATGGCAAAAATGCCAAAAATAATAAGCGTAAGTTTTTTCATAATGATATAATTTGGGGATTAAATCAGTATAAATGTATAAGATTACTCAGATTAAAGCACTATATTTTCGATGAATGACACAAATTAATTAAATTTTGAAGTGAATTCTTACGCAATTCGATGAACTACATGATTTAAAAATGATAAAACGCATTTTCCAAATGCTCAATATCATAGGTCTTTCCGATTTTTACAATAGCTATAATATCAAATCTAATTTCAACATCTAAGTCATTTTCAGTAACGTATTCATCAACAGCCTTCACAAGGCGTTGTATCTGTTTGGGTTTTACAAAATCCTGCGGATTCCCAAAATCTGATGTAGAGCGTGTTTTCACTTCAATGATGGCAAGAGTTTCGTCTTTTTTGGCAATGATGTCAACTTCGGCTTTGTCAAATCGGTAATTGCGTTCAATAATATTGTAATTATTGTTGATTAAATAATCAACTGCAAGTTGTTCGCCTTTGTTGCCAAGTTCGTTGTGTTGTGCCATAAATAAAGTATTTAGTGAGCAGTCTTCAGTATGCAGTTATATTTAATACTGATTCAATATAGTAAAATAAACTGAGTCTAATTTTTTAAGATTTCCAACTTATAACCAACACCATGCACATTGGTTATTTTTATAGAATCATCATCTTGTAATTTTTTACGCAATTTAGAAATATAAGTATCTAGGCTTCTACCAACAAAAACGCCATTATCTTCCCAAACACGTTTTTCCAATTCTTCACGTTTTACAATTTGGTTTGGGTTAGCCACCAAAATTTCCAATAGCTCACATTCTTTTTTTGAAAGGCTTGTTTCTATGGCTTTTTTCACCAATTTGTTTTCATTAGGATAAAATTGATAGCTGCCTATTTCGGCATAGTTTTCATTGTTTGTTAAATTAGATGCTCTATGTTTCCTTTTGTAAAACACTATAGCAGAAACCAATAAAGCAACAAATATTAGAATATATAGATATTTTAAATTGTCGTTTTTAGCTACTTGTGTTTTTGTAAACCTAACACTAATCACATAGCAAGCTTTTGGCAGTTGTCTTCCACCACAGGGTACAATGTCATTTTCAACATTTTGTTTAATTTCATAACTGTAAGCAACTTCGCCATCTTCGCATTGTTTTACTTCTGTAAGGTAATGTTCAGGCAATCCAGCCTTTTCAAAGCTTTTTTTAATTGTATTGACTAAAGTATCTGGATGTATGGAAATGGTTTCTTCAAAAGATAGTTGAAATTTTAAATTCTCTAAAGCAATTACAGGTTTTACCAAAGATGTAGAATCTTGATTAAGTAACAATAATCTGTGACCAACATCACGTAAAGATACTTTGGCAACTTCAGCTAACTCTTTATCACTATCATTAGAACATGACAATGCACAAAATAAAAAAGCAACTAAGACTAAACTTCTAAAAAAATATTTGGCGCTGTTATTCATAATTATCTGTAAAAAAAAGACAATTTCATGACTTTTAGCAATTGTTCACACATCTTTTACACTTTTTTGACATTTATTTTGATGTGTCCGCCTAGATTTACCAAAACAAATCAAAGAGATGAGAAAACGTACTGTGCTTAAAATTCTAATTGTAGCTTTACTATTTAGTTGTGGAAATAAAAATACTACTGAAAACTCCAATAATGAGGCAAATACAGATATTATTACTAGAGAGTTAATGTCCATTTCTAAAACGCTCAAAGACAATGGACACCTTCCAATTAAAGACCAAATAGCACTTTACTATAAACTGAAAAAGCAAAACCCTGAAGGTTATAATTTTGATAATGAAGATGAACTGACCATGTATGGTTATTCCTTTTTATGGAACAACCAGATTGAAGAAGCCATTGAAATTTTTAAACTCATCGTTGCCGAATTTCCAGACTCTTCAAATCCGTATGACAGTCTTGGAGAAGGTTATATGACAATTGGAAATATGGAACTTGCACTTTTAAACTATGAAAAATCATTGCAGTTAAATCCAGATAATTTTAATGCCGAAGACCAAATAGAACGTATAAAATTTCCCAATAAAAAACCATTGACACCTGCTGAAAAATTTGTCAAGGTCTATTCTGTAAAAGAATACAGAGATGATTTAGACCAGCTTGGGAATAAGCTATTGGAAATTCACCCAAATGCGTTAAAATTCATTTCAAAAGACAATTTCTTGAACATAATTGAAACCAAGAAAAACCTAATCACCGAAAGCACAACTTATGGAAACTTCATTTGGCATTGTAGCGAAATTATTGCCAGTATTAATTGCTCACATACATCATTAGGGAGCTTTTCTCAAGAAAGTACTATGATAAATAAATCTTTGGTTTTCCCTCTACAAACAAGATTAATTGATGGTAAGCTATTTGTTGTTGATGCCATGGGCAATGCTGATAAAGTAACTATTAAGGATGAAATTAATAGCATCAACGGAATTGAGGTTTCAAAAATAATAGAGGAGGTTTATAGGCATATCCAATCTCAAGGTTATGTTGAAACCAGCAAAACACATTTTTTCAATACTTGGTCAACCGAGATGCTGCCTTATGTGCTTGGCTTTCCAGAATCTTATTCTATAAAAATCAATGGGAAAGAAAACGTAGTTAACCTTAATCAAGCCAAAACGTTTAAAGCTCCTTATGCAGATTCATCCATTAAAAAATGTGACAGTGATTTATGTCTTGAGTTTTTAGATAATAAAAGCACAGCAGTGTTAACCATTTCCAGCTTCAATTTTTACCCTTGGAATAATTTTAACGTATTTGAAAGTTTTATTGATGAAAGCTTTGAAAAAATAAATACGAACAACACTAAAAATTTGGTTGTTGATTTAAGGTTCAATGGAGGTGGCTCAGCTGAATCGAGTATTCATTTGTTAAAATACTTAATGCAAAAACCCTTTACATATTTCACTAAAGAAAAGATTAAACAACATACCAATCCATTTAAAGGACAGCTTTATTTTTTAATTGATGGTAATGGTGAATCTACAACAGGTCATTTTATGGCACTTGTAAAACATTACAAATTAGGAACAATTATTGGCGAAGAGCTTGGCTCTAACCAAATGTGTACAGCAGGGCAAACAGTTTGCAGACTGACAAATACAAAGCTTCAATTTTATGTGGCAAATACCGAGTCACGACTTCATGGTGTGGAGCTTCCTGATGAAAAAGGGATCTTGCCTCATTATCAGGCTACCCAAAACATAGACGACTATTTAAACCAAGTAGATACAGTAAAAGAATTTGCAATTGGCTTAATCAATAACAACCAATAATTATGAAACATTACGTAACAATACTTCTATTATGCTTCAATGCATTGCTTTTTGCACAAGAAAAACAAGATCTTGAAATTTTTGAAACAGATAGTACTTGGATAAAAGAAATTATCGAATTCCCTATTGGGTTTGCTCAAGAAATTAAATACGAAGGATTTGAAGATTTACGTTTCCCTCAAGGTTGGTCAAAAGAAGATAGTCCAAATTTTTGGTCTTATGTTTGGGCTTGGAGTATTAATGGAGTAGAAAAAGTAACTACAAGCGATTTAGAAAAAAACATACAATACTACTTTGATGGCCTATTAGGTCTTGATTTTTATAAAATAGACGATAAACCTTTACGGAAAACAAACGCAGTATTTATTAAAAAAACTGAATCACAATTTGTTGGTAAAGTAAAAACACATGATACGCGTTACACTAAAAAACCTATGACCTTAAATGTAACTGTAGAAACTTTTTATTGTGAACAAGAAAATAGAACCATCATTCATTTTAAATTTTCACCAAAACCGTTTGATAATCTAGTTTGGGACACATTGGCTGAAGTAAAACTTAAAAGTGATGTTTGTAAAAATTAAAAACTATATTCAATTACTACAATCCGCTTATGGAAATAATTATCAAAATCTGGATTCAAACTTAATGTTCCTTTAACAAAAAACTCATTGCTCAATAAACCTGCTGCTTCTCGTACATTCCAATACCTATAAATTAGAGAATCGGTATTTTTTATTTCATACAAAGCAATCATGTATTTTCCAATATTGTTTGCTTGTAAGCTTTTGGTTGAATCAATAGAATTATTAAATATGTCCTCAGTGTAATATTCATAGTAAAATATTTCATCCCAAAATCCACTTTCATGAAATCTTGTTCGAGTCTTTTCCGTCTGAAACAGAAACTTCTGAAAGTCTTTAGTTTTTTCGTCTGAAATATCTAATAAATATTGCTTGTAGGCATCCTTCAGTTCAAGTTCAGGATATAATTCTAATAAATTAGTTTCAAAATCGTAAACTAATAAATTTAGAACTTCAACATTTTTTTCTCCAAGTACAGATTCAAATATGTCAATTTCTTTTTGATTCTTAGGAGTTGAACATCCTATCAATAATAAGCCAAAAAAGAATAAGATTTTTTTCATAATCTATTCCTCAAAAACAACTGTAGATTTATCTTTTCCAACTGTCAATTGAATCGTTCTTCCTAAAATCATCGCACGATTATCATCTTCATGACCAGCTGGGAAATTAAACAGTATTGGGAAGTCATATTCTGCAACAGCATCCAGAATTAATTGCTCAATAGACGTTCCCCAAGGTGTGGTGTTTTTGCGCATTTTGCTCATGTCACCTACAATAAATCCTTTTAAATTTTCAAAGTAGCCAGCGCGTTTTAAACTTTGTAACATTCTGTCTATATGGTATTTGTATTCTCCAATTTCTTCAATAAACAAAATTTTCCCAGAGGTGTCAATGCTGGTTTTTGAGCCTAACATGGTATGTAACAAAGTTAAATTTCCACCAACAAGAGGAGCAGTAACGCTCCCAGTTTTGTTGTATGACGAACCATCAATCGTGTAGTTTAGAGACTTCCCAAACAAAGCACATTTAAAGGTTTCTAAGGTTTCTTCAATTTCTGATAAATCATCAGTTAAGCTCGTGCACATCATGGCGTGAATAGATTCGCTGCCTTCAATATTCAGTTGGTTATGAATGGCTGTAATATCAGAGTAGCCAATGACCCATTTTGGGTTTTCCTTGTATTTTTTATAGTCTAATTTATCAATCATCCTCACAGTGCCATAACCACCTCTTGCACACCAAATCGCTTTAATATTCGGATTGTCTAAAGCCTTTTGAAAGTCTTCTGCACGTTCATTATCTGTTCCTGCAAAGTGATTGGCTTTATTGAATACATGGTCTCCAACCACCACGTTAAGTCCCCAACTTTTAAGCAATTCTTTAGCTTGATTAACTTCTTTGTCGCGACCATTCAATATGCCTGAAGGTGCAACAATAGCAACTGTGTCACCAGCTTTTAGGTAAGGTGGTTGTATTAATGTATTCGTCATTTTAGTAAGTAATTCTGATGAATTTGAAGGTTGAGCAAAAACTAAACTTTGACTAAAAAAAGACAGTAGTAATGCTGTAAAAATAATGCGTTTAAAAATCATTTTAGAGGCTTTTTGTAAATATAACGAAGTTCTAATTAATTTGGTTTCTTAAAGGTTGACAAATTGTGTATTTGTGTGCCTCCAAAAGAAAAACTAATGTCAAAAAGATATACAATAACTGCAGCTTTACCTTATACAAATGGTCCTATTCATATTGGCCATTTAGCAGGTGTTTATGTGCCAGCAGATATTTATGCACGTTACCAACGACTACAAGGTCAGGATGTAGCTTTTATTTGTGGAAGTGACGAACATGGCGTTCCAATTACCATTAAGGCAAAGAAAGAAGGTGTGACACCTCAAGATATAGTTGATAAGTATCATGCCATTATCAAGCAGTCGTTTATTGATTTTGGAATTTCTTTTGATAATTACTCTAGAACTTCGGCTAAGATTCATCACGATACAGCGTCTGAATTTTTTAAGACCTTATATGATAAAGGCGAGTTTATTGAGGAGGTCACTGAGCAGCTTTATGACGAAGAGGCCAACCAGTTTTTAGCAGATCGTTTTGTAGTTGGAACTTGCCCAAAATGTGGTAATGAAGAAAGCTATGGCGACCAATGTGAAAATTGTGGAACCAGTCATAATGCAACCGATTTAATTAATCCGAAATCGGCAATTACAGGGAAAACGCCAATATTAAAGGAAACAAAACATTGGTTTTTACCTTTAGATAAGCATGAAGCTTTTTTAAAAGAATGGATTCTTGAAGGTCATAAAAAAGATTGGAAATCTAATGTGTATGGTCAATGTAAATCATGGATTGATGATGGTTTACGTCCTCGAGCAGTAACAAGAGATTTAGATTGGGGAATTCCTGTTCCTGTTGAAGGAGGCGAAGGCAAAGTGTTATATGTTTGGTTTGATGCTCCAATTGGCTACATTTCATCTACAAAAGAATGGGCTGAACGTGAAGGGAAAGACTGGGAACCTTATTGGAAAGATGAAAACACCAAGTTGCTGCACTTTATTGGAAAAGATAATATTGTATTTCACTGTATCATTTTTCCAGCCATGTTAAAAGCTGAAGGCAGTTATATTTTACCAGATAACGTTCCTGCGAATGAGTTTTTAAATTTAGAAGGTAACAAACTATCTACATCTAAAAATTGGGCAGTTTGGTTACATGAATATTTACAAGATTTTCCAGATAAGCAGGATGTATTGCGCTATGCCTTAACAGCTAATGCGCCAGAAACGAAAGATAACGATTTTACTTGGAAAGATTTTCAAGCGAGAAATAATAATGAGTTAGTAGCCATTTTTGGAAACTTCATTAATAGAGTAGTTGTACTTACTAATAAGTATTATGATGGTGTTGTACCAAAACCTAATGAATTTTCAACAGTAGATGAAGAAACATTGGCGATTTTAAAAGCATTTCCAGCAGTGATTGCAAGTTCTATTGAGCGCTATCGTTTTAGAGAAGCAAGTCAGGAGCTAATGAATTTAGCTAGACTTGGTAACAAGTACCTAGCTGACGAAGAACCTTGGAAAGTTATTAAAGAAGATGAAGAACGAACGCAAACCATTATGTATGTTGCTTTGCAAATAGCATCAGCATTAGCCACTTTAAGCGAACCATTTTTGCCTTTTACGTCTAAGAAACTAAAATCGATTCTTTGTCATGCTGAGCTTGTCGAAGCATCTACATGGAATAGTATTTCAGAGGGACAAGAACTCCTTCCTGCAAATCATAAAATAGGTAAAGCCGAATTGTTATTCTCTAAAATTGAAGATGCTGAGATTCAAGCACAATTAGATAAGTTAGAGGCTAGTAAAAAAGCAAATGCTTCGGCAAGCTCAGCACAAGTTACAGAACCTCAAAAAGAGATGATTACCTATGAAGATTTCTCAAAATTAGATATTAGAGTTGGTACTATTTTGGAAGCTGAGAAAATGCCAAAAACCAAAAAGTTATTGGTGTTAAAAGTGGACACAGGAATTGATACTAGAACCATTGTCTCAGGCATTGCTGAAAGTTTTTCTCCAGAAGAAGTCATAGGAAAAAAAGTAACCGTTTTAGTAAATCTTGCTCCAAGAGCTTTACGAGGTGTTGAAAGTCAAGGCATGATTTTAATGACAGAAGACGAATCTGGAAACCTTGTGTTTGTGAATCCTGACAACCATAATAAAGTTGCTAACGGATTGAGAATCTCTTAGTATTTTCAACTTATTTTTTAAATGTTTTGATATCAATAACTGCTTTTGTATTAAAACCTATTCATTAAATCATTTTGTAATAAAAATAGACTATGTGTGTTTTATAAAGATGCTTTGTGTTAATTCGTTGTTAAAAGTTAATGCGTAAACAAAGGATTATAGTTCTTTCAATCTGTTGATATATAGTTTCTTGTGTTGCTTTAAAGTGTTTCTTGCTAAAGCCCACATTTAAAAGATGCCATCTACTTAAACGTTCTAAGCCGTATATATATTAGTTATTAATTAAAACAACAATTTATGAAACGAATACTTTTATTGCTCATCACGATGGGTTTGATGTCCTGTGGGTCGTCAAAAACCGTCAGAGATTCCAAAAAAGTCATTAAAGGGAGTTGGACGTTAAATACCATAACCTATAGTCAATCAGGAACATACAATGTAACATTGCTTAACGATGTTTCTAAAGCATGTTTTGAAGGCAGCACGTGGCAGTTTGTGCCTAATAACAATACAGGAACATATACCATTAGCAACACAAACTGTACAAATGGAGAACGTTATTTCGTTTTTACCATTCAAGAGATTGATGAAACAACTGGGCTTTACGACTTTCTGTTAAAGCCAACCAATGAAAAGCACAAATCTGAAACCAATCAAGGATTCCGTTTGTCTTTGACACAAATTTCTGAAACCAATATGCAATGGCAACAGACGGTTGTTATTGATGGTCAATCATTTATTATTAATATGAACTTTATAAAACTTTAAACATCATGAAAATATATATAAAAAGAGTATCGATTTTAGTTTTTGCAATGTTTTTGACGGTTGGCCTTACCAATTGTAAATCTGTAAAAAATGCTAACAACAAACAAAAAGGTGCCGTAATTGGTGCTGCTGGAGGTGCTATTCTTGGAGCCATTATTGGAAACAATGTTGGCAAAGGTGGAAATGGTGAATTAGGCGCAGTAATTGGAGGTGTTGTAGGAGGTACTGCTGGAGTTCTTATTGGAAACAAAATGGATAAACAAGCTCAAAAAATTGAAGAGGAGATTCCTGGAGCAGAAGTAGAGCGCATTGATGATGGTATTGTTGTAACTTTTGATGAAAGCAGCGGTGTTTATTTTGCAACCAATAAGTACGATATTAATACGGCTTCACAAGAAACCTTAAATAAACTTGTTGCCATTTTTAAGGAATATAATGATACAAATATTTTGGTCGTAGGACATACAGATAGCGTAGGTGCTGAAGATTACAATATGACTTTGTCGCAAAACAGAGCTAATGCAGTTGCCAATTACTTAGCAAGTAACGGAATTAATAGAGGTAGAATTAATGTGAATTGGTTTGGTGAAACACAACCTAAGTACGATAATTCAACAGCCGAAGGACGTGCCAAAAACAGACGTGTAAATATTGCGATTTTGCCAAGCGAACAAATGATTGAAAATGCAAAGAAAGAAGTAGGTAATTAATACAAGTTTTACTACGACAAAAAGCGCAGCAAAAATTGCTGCGCTTTTATAATACATAGATGCTTTATTTCTTTTTATACCTCAATTTTCCTGTTTCTATTTTTATAGCTGTTTTGGCGAGTATGGTAAACACAAGCGCACCTAAAGCCCAAATACCTAATGTAACACCTATTTCGATTCCAGTTGGAGTGTATTCAACAATCTTTCCATAAGGGCCTGGGATAAAGCCTGGAACAATTAAACCAAAGCCTTTTTCTATCCAAATAGCAACAAATAATATAAAACAAGCGAAATATAAAACTTTAAGATTGTTACGTAATTTGTGAAATGTCAGAATAACCGTAGCCAAGACATTTAAAGAAATGGCAGTCCAAATCCAAGGCAATAAAGCTGTTTTTCCATGAAGTCCAAAAAATAAATAATAAGCACTTTCACTGTGATGAGTTGGTGCATAAAATTCTTTAAATAATTCTGAAATTAGCATAATTAAATTGATTTGAGCTGCTACAGTAACAACCATTGCAATTTTTTTTATGGTTTTGTCTTTAATTTTAAATTCAGTGAAAGTTCTAATTATAGCTAAAACCAAAATTATTAAAGCAGGTCCCGCAGCAAAAGCCGATGCTAAAAATCGTGGTCCTAATAAAGCGTTATTCCAAAATGGTCTGGCTTGTAACCCTTGATATAAAAAAGCAGTTACTAAATGTATACCTACTGCCCAAAATACCGATAAAATGGCACCAGGAATATATACCTTTGGATTAGATTCTTTGCCTTGGTAATGCCTAAATAATATATAAAATGGTATAGAAATATTTAAAAACAAATAACCATTAAGCACAAGAACATCCCAAGTTAGCATTGAGTTAGGGAAATTAAATACACCAATACCAGGAATCATGTGCCATAGTACAGAAGGTCCTCCCATATCTGCAACAACAAACGCCAAACACATAATCAATGCAGCAACAGCTAATCCTTCACCTATTAATACGGCTTGTTTAAAGTCGATGTCTTTTAAAACATAAGTTGGCATCACTAACATAACAGCTGCTGCAGCAACTCCAACTAGAAATGTGAAATTTGAAATGTATAAACCCCAACTTACTCTATCTGTCATACCTGTAACACTTAAGCCTTCATCAAGTTGAATGGAATAACAATACATACCAACTAGCATCACAAAGGTTAAAAAGGCCATCCAAATATGATACTTTTTTGAACCATGTGTGATGGTGTCCAAACTATCTTTTACTAAACTAGCAAAAACTCTAAGTCGTCTCATTTAATATTTTTATCTGTTCAAAACATTTTAGTCCATATAGTACCAGAATTTTGGTTCTGTTCCTAAATCTTCTTTTAACCTGAATACTTTTTTGTTCTCTAAAACCCATCTTATGGTACTATTTGGGTCCAATAAATTTCCAAAAACTCGAGCACCCGTTGGACAAGCCTCTACACAAGCAGGATTTTTACCTGCTCTTGAACGTTGCACACAAAATGTGCATTTTTCCATAACACCCTTTTTACGCATTCTATTTCCTAAATAGTGCTGGTTATGATTCATTTCGGCTTCCGGAACTTCTGGTTTGCTCCAGTTAAATCGTCTGCCATCATAAGGGCACGCTGCCATACAATATCTACAACCAACGCACCAATCATAATCTATAACCACTAATCCATCATCTTCACGCCAAGTTGCTTGAACTGGACATACATCAACACAAGGAGGATTGTCACAATGGAAGCATTGTGTTCCCATATAAAAGTGACCTTCGGCTGGAACTTCATGGTAATAATTGTCATCTGCCTCATTGAAATTAAAACCTTTGCCATCTTTCATTTCATGAATTCGGATGTATTGCATTTGTGAGTTTCTATCTTGATTGTTTTCTTCAACACAGGCACTTACACAATCCATGTAGCCTTGACATTTTGAAATATTAAAAGCATAACCAAATAAAACATCTTCTTCAGCATTTTTAGAAGACATACTAATGGTTTTTCCTGTTCGTAATTGATACGAACGAACCAACCGATCTACTGTGCCTTTTTTCTCTTCATCAGACATTAATTTGTAGTTGCCTTTAAATTGCTCTTCCCAATCTATTTGTGCTTTTTCTTTGGTTTCTTCACCAGAAACCACGCTACAAGATGTGGATACTGCTCCAGCTCCAATTAATAAACTTGCTGTGAGTTGCTTGAAAGCGGTCCTTCTGTCCATTTTGACTTCAAAAACTTGATCAAAGCCATCTTTTTTGCGCTCTTCACCTATGGATGCATCTACTGCGGCTTCTAAAAATTCTTCATCACTCATTTGAGTTGAAACAGTATGGGAATTGCATCCTCCAGATGTTTTACCACAACCACAAGTGCTTGATGTTTGTTTTTTTCTGCTATTTAGGTTTAGAGAAAACCATTTTTTATTGTTGTTGCTCATACCTAGTTATTTCTTTCTTTAATAGTTTGTGTATTAAAACGTGCTGGCCATTTCGTTTCAAAAGCTGGTTTGTGTGGATTATGGCAGTTAACACATGTCATTGACGCTCTAGGTGGTGCCCAACCTCCAATTTGTTTACCATGTGCTCCGCCTTTCCAATCTTGAAACTGTTTAGTATGGCATTGACTACATAACTTGTAGCTTGCATTAAAATCTATAGTATTACCTGTAAGGCTTTTTAAATTATCCATGTTTTCCGGATTGTGACAGGTTACACAATTCATGGTATTAACATCTGCATGAACTACTGAAATGTCCCAATGTGCTTTCTTTAAATCCCTACTTTGCATTTGATTTAATGGTTTTGAATGACATTCTGTACAAGCATAAGACCTAATTTGACCTTTTCTGTCTGGAATTAAAAATGACTGACCATCTTCTGAAATTTCAATCATTTCAATGTTATCGAAGTAAGGTTCGGAACTTACTGAAACACCATGATAGTTTTTGCTTTCAGCTTCAATTTTGTCGGTTACGCTGTGATATTCATGCTCTTCGTTTTTACAAGAGAACATGAACAGTAAAACGCATAATCCTATAATGATTTGTATGTAGTTGGTTCGCTTATTCATTTTTATTATCTCTTATAAAAACACCTATATCTTTTATTTCTTTATTATTAAGTACGTGGCATTGTCTGCAATTAATGCGTTCAGGATGTGTAACTCTAATTTCTTTTGGAGCACTTGGACCAGCATGACATGACAAACAGTTTTCACGCATTTGAATTTGATGTGGTATTACTGGTGGACTTCCAGTTAATACATTATTCACACCAACTTTTGGAGCCTCTAATTCTGGAAAATTTGTGCCTTTAAACAATGTTTCAGTCTTTGATGCTACGTGACATTGTCTGCAATTTACCATTTCTGGATGCGGTGTTACTGGAGCATAGGCATTAAATTTTTCAGTAAACCCTCCATTCTGATGACATTGTAAACACGTATTGCCTCCCATGCTTCGTTCTTTTGCTACTGGATGAGGAATACTTGGAGGAGCACCATGATAAGCTCTGTTTTTATAGTAAGTGTCTAAGGTTCGCTGATGGTTTTCATCAACAGGCATATTAGCATATTCAAGGCCAAATCTAGATCTTTCAAAAACACCTGTTTCTGAAGGAATTATTGGTGTTGGATTTGTATTTTCAATTGGGATATAGGCCTCCTCCTGACCTTCATAATAACTGTAATTCCAAACCACAATGAAGGAA
>JAUIGO010000050.1 GCA_030429955.1 Bacteroidia bacterium | reverse complement strand
TTCGGTGAACTCCTTTTGTTAGAGTTATTATAGGTAATGAACTCATAATGTTTGTATTAAAGCAACTTTAAATATATGAAAACAAATAATAAAAACCTAATAGAGTTTAAAAACATCCAAACTTAAAAAAGATGGAAAAACTATCAGATGAAGAATAATCCTAAAATGACTGTACAGTCATTTTAGGATTAAGAAAAAGAGTTGTATAATTATATCAGGATTTATTTAATAACCTGTATAGTTATTTTAGGACGGGTCAAACTGTATGGCTACTCCATAGCTACTCCATAGCTACTCCATGGATAGTGTATGGAAAAAGCGATTTTTCTTACAACCTCACTAAGCATTCATCAACGCCTCAATCTCATCAGCATCAATGGGAATATTACCCATTAAATTAACAGGCTCGCCTTTGGCTTGAATCACTACATCATCCTCTAGTCGGATGCCCATATTTTCTTTTGGAATATAGATGCCTGGCTCAACCGTAAACACCATATTGGCTTTCATAGGGGTTTTTAAAGCACCATAATCATGAGTGTCCAATCCAATATGATGTGAGGTGCCATGCATAAAGTATTTTTTATAAGCTGGCCATTTTGGGTCTTCGTTTTGTACATCGGCTTTATCAATCAATCCAAGACCTAAAAGTTCTGAGGTCATCAATTTACCAACCTCAACATGATAATCTGCCCAAATCGTTCCCGGAACTAGCATTTTGGTAGCCTCGTCTTTCACACGATGCACAGCATTGTAAACAGCACGTTGTCTATCTGTAAAACGACCATTTACTGGTATAGTTCGTGTCATGTCGCTACTGTAATTGGCATATTCTGCACCAACATCCATGAGTAGCATATCGCCATCTTTACAAGCCTGATTGTTTTCTATATAATGCAGTACACAAGCATTATAACCAGAACCAATTATTGGCGTATATGCAAAACCCTTAGACCTGTTTCGTAAAAATTCATGCATGTATTCCGCCTCAATTTCATATTCCATCACGCCAGGTTTAACAAAGCCTAAAATACGTCGAAATCCTTTTTCAGTAATATCACAAGCTGTTTGTAGTAAGGCTATTTCTTCGGGTTCTTTAACACCTCTTATGTCCTGCATGATAGGGAAGCTTTTTGCCCAACTATGCGCAGGAAACTTAGCTTTAACCATCTTAATAAAACGATCTTCACGAGTTTCCATCACAACCGATTGTCTATAGTGCTCGTTAGTATTAAAGTAGATAGTTTCAGCTTCAGTCATCAAATCAAAAAATACTTTGTCAAAGTCGCTTAACCAATAAACAGTTTCTATTCCCGAAGTTTGTGTGGCTTGTTCTTTATTAAGTTTAGCGCCTTCCCAAACAGCAATATGATCGTTGGTCTCTCTTACAAACAAAATCTCTCTGTGCTTTTTATCCATCGCATCAGGAAATAAAACCAAAATAGTCTCTTCTTGGTCAGCACCACTTAAATAAAAAAGGTCACTGCTTTGCTCAAATGGCAAAGTACTGTCTGCTCCAGTAGTATAAATATCATTAGAGTTAAAAACAGCAATCGATTTTGGCTTCATTTGTGAGACAAACTTTGCTCTGTTTTTTATAAAAAGTTGATTGTTTATTGGATGGTATTTCATGATAAATTGTATTAGGGTAACAAATGTAACGATTAAGTTTTAACAACCATAATCATTTTTTTATGACTAAAAAGTTTCATATTTGTTTATATTTGAAAGCCTCTTTTTATATAATTAGCAAACCAACCAATATGAAACGTAAATTCCTTGTATTAAGCTTTTTGCTTTCTACGTTTATCATTCAAAACACTTTTTCTCAAAAAATTAGTAGCGAAATATTTAAAGATCTTAATTTTAGGTTTATCGGACCCGAAGGAAATAGAGCTATTGCTATTGCTGGAGTTCCTGGAGACCCAATGATTAATTATATAGGAGCAGCTTCTGGAGGTCTTTGGAAAACCACAGATGGAGGACTCAATTGGCAATCCATTTTTGATGACCAAGATGTATCCTCAATTGGATCACTAGCCATTGCACCGAGCAATCCCGACATTGTTTGGGCTGGAACAGGTGAAACCTTTGTGATTCGTCCTGCTCATGCAATGGGAGACGGCATTTATAAATCTGAAGATGCTGGTAAAACTTGGAAAAATATGGGATTGGAAAAAACAGGACGTATTGGTCGTGTGGTCATTCATCCTACAAATCCCAACATTGTATATGCAGCGGCCTTAGGGCATACTTTTGGACCACAACAAGAGCGAGGTGTATTTAAAACTACTGATGGAGGCAAAACTTGGGATAGAATCCTGTTTATTGATGAAGGTACAGGAGCTGCAGATATAGCCATAGACCCAAAAAATCCTGATAACCTTATGGTTGGTATGTGGAGTATTCACATTAATACTTGGGGACTTAATAGTGGTGGTCCTGGAGGAGGAATTTACAGATCCAAAGATGGAGGTAAAACGTGGGAAGCCATGAAAGATAAAGGCTTACCTGGAGGAAAAGACAATCCTGTTGGAAAAACAGCGGTTGCCATCGCACCATCAAATCCAAATGTAGTATATGCCTTGTTTGAAATTGATAGTCCAGCTTTATATCGCTCTGAAAATTTTGGTGAAACTTGGGAACTCATGACCAGAAATCATGACATCAACGAACGTGCGCCTTACTATACACGAATCGGAGTGTCTTCCAGTGATCCTAACGAAATATTTATTCCTAACGTTAAGTTTATAACCTCTAAAGATGGCGGAAAAACAATTCGTGGTAGCTATGGAGCAGGAGGAGACAATCACGATGTTTGGATTGATCCTACAAATTCAGATCGTATGATGGTGGCGCACGATGGTTGTGCAAGTATTACACTTAATGGAGGTAGAAGTTATCAGCGTGTGGTATTACCAATTGCGCAAATGTATCATGTAGCTGTTGATGATCAGATTCCTTATAATGTGTTTGGGAACAGACAAGATGGCTATTCCTATAAAGGCCCAAGCAACAGCTTGCAAGGGTATATTCCAATTGGTCTTTGGGAAGGTGTTGGAGGCTGCGAAAGCGGTTTTGCACAACCAGATCCTTTTGATAATAATATTGTTTGGTCAGGTTGTTATGATGGTGGCTTAGAACGTTATGATATGCGAACAGGTCATGCTCGTGATGTGCGTGTGTGGCCAGAGGCTGGCTATGGTTGGGCACCTGCTGATATGAAGTTTAGATGGTTTTGGAATTTTCCATTAGAATTTTCGCCTCATAAAAAACATCGCGTCTATGTTGGTAGTCAGTTTGTACATAAAAGTGATGATGATGGCCAAAGCTGGCAAATCATCAGTCCAGATTTAACGTTGAATGATAAAACACACCAACAAAGTTCAGGAGGCATTGCTATTGATAATTTAATGACTTGGGATGGTGCTGTATTGATTTCTATTGAAGAATCTGAAATGGAAGCTGGTTTAATAATGACTGGAAGTAATGATGGACAAGTTCATATCACTAGAAATTATGGTGAATCTTGGGAAAATGTTTCCGCCAATATTCCCAACCTTCCAGAATGGGGAACCATCTCTAACATAGAAATTTCAAAACATAAAAAAGGAACAGCTTATATCACAGTAGATTTACATCACATGGGGAATTTTGACCCTTTTGTTTATAAAACAGCAGATTATGGAAAGAGCTGGAAAAAAATAAGCAATTCAGTTCCAAAGTCTATTCACAGTTTCGCACACGTGGTAAAAGAAGACCCTAAAAAGGAAGGCATGCTCTACTTAGGAACTGACAATGGGCTCTACATTAGTTTTGACGATGGAACCAATTGGATGCGTTTAAAAAACAACTTACCACCTTCACCTGTGTACTGGCTAACCATTCAAGAGCGTTTTGACGATTTGGTAGTTGGAACCTATGGTAGAGGCTATTATATTTTAGATAATATTTCGCCATTGCGCGAATATGCTGAAGAAGCTCAAGGGAAGGATGTGCATTTGTTCAGTTTGCGACAAGCCTATAGATTTCACGATAAGCAGAGCATAAAAACGGATGGACCAAGCATGAACTCTGGAAGAAATCCAGCCTACGGAGCAGAAATCAATTACTTTTTAAAAGATACCTTGGCAGAAAAAGTAAAAATCCAAATTCTATCAGAAAACAATGAAGTTATAAGAACCTTAAGAGGTAATAACAATCAAGGTGTCAATAGAGTGATGTGGGATTTACGTTACGAACCTACTTACAAACCTTACATTCGTACAACGCCTCCAGGACGACCTTGGGTACAACTCAATGGTGAGGGTTGGCGTCCTTTAGTGACTTGGGATTTAGATTTAATGCGAGGTCAATACGGACCAAAAGTAGTTCCAGATAAATACAAAGTAAAACTCATTGTCGATAATCAGGAATTTATTCGAGAATTGGAAGTCCTTAAAGATCCAAAATCCGAAGGAAGCATTGAAGATATAAAACTGCAAGTTGAAACATCCTTAGAGCTTCGTGATGCCATGAATTTGGCTGTGAATATGATCAATACCATAGAGATAGTAAGAAGTGAGCTCGATAGTATTATTCCACAATTAAAAAACAAATCAGATATTGAAAAAGCGCAATCGCTTAGCAAAGCGGCACAATCCATTGCAGGTTCGTTGTATGATATTCATTTAACAGGAGCTCGTGAAGACGCCTTTCGCTCTCCAATGCAACTATATGGTAGATTGAGTGCTTTAGCTAGTGATTTAACAGGTCATGGTGTCGATTTCAAACCAACAGATCAACAACGCGAAGTACAAGCCATTTTTAATAAACGATTAAAAGTTGTTGAAGAGAAGTTCCAAAAATTCATAACCAAAGAAATCTCAGAACTAAACACGCAACTCAAAAAGAGTAAACTTAAAATCGAAACGGAGAAAAAAATTAAAATGTAATCAACCAATTAAATGTAAACACTAATGAAAAAATTACTGATTCTAGCAACCCTAACACTTGTAATATCTTCATGTACTGAAGAAAAAAAAGAGCTATCCAACGCCGAACTATTTGCTAAAATTGATGCTGAAATAAAAGCAAATGCTAAAGCATATAGTACCTTAAAAGAAGCCAGCGAAACCATTGGTCATCGATTAACAGGTTCAGAAAATGGAGCTAAAGCCGAAACCTATGTTTACAACAAACTAAAAGAATATGGTTTTGAAGATGTAGAGTACCAACCTTTTGCTGTTGAAGCCTGGTCACGTGGAGAAGTGTCACTAAGTATAGATGGCAACGATACAAAGGTGGTAACCCTTGGTCATTCACCAGTTGAGGCAAACGTAACTGGAAACATAGTAGATTTTGGCAATGGTCTAGAAGCTGATTATGCTGCAAACCCTGAAGCTGCCAAAGGAAATATTGCACTTGTTTATATAGGAATTTTAGAAGGTAGCCCTGAAGGTTCAAGCAACTTACATCGTAGCGAAAAAACGGCTTTAGCACTTAAATATGGAGCCATAGGAATCATTATCATCAACCAAGTGCCTAATGGTGTTCTATTAACTGGAACAGCGTCAGTAACAGGAGAATTGCTAACCATTCCTGCGGTTTGTATTAGCTTGGAAGATGGTATGGCACTGAAAGAAAAACTTAAAACAGAAAGTGCTTCTGCAACAATCAACATGACCAATAACAGTAGTATGATTAATGCTAGAAATGTGGTAGCTACCTTAAAAGGTTCTGAAATTCCTGAAGAAGAAATTGTAATTGGAGGGCATTTAGATTCTTGGGACTTGGCTACTGGAGCTATTGATAATGGTATTGGTTCGTTTGCAGTAGTAGATATAGCACGAGCATTTAAAGCCAATAATTTGCAACCAAAACGTACAGTAAAATTCGTGTTGTTTATGGGCGAAGAACAAGGCTTGTTCGGATCACGTCACATGGTAAAAGAAGCTGTTGAAGGTGGTACTATTGACAACATTAAATACATGATGAATCTTGATATGGGAGGAAACCCAATAGGCATGAATGCAGGTGGAAAATTAGATAACGAAAACTTCTTTAAAGAACTAGGCGCTACCATTCAACAACAAGACAGTATCTATAAAAATAACTTTTCTAACAATTCAGGTTTGCATAGCGACCACCAGCCATTTATGTTAGAAGGTATTCCGATTTTGTCTGTACACAGTAATTTAGATCGATCTATTTATGGATGTTACCATTCAGATTGCGATGACTTCAATCTGGTAAATGAAGAACACATCACCAATACATCCCGTTTTGGAACCATGATGCTTTACGGATTGGCAAATGCCGAAGTATTGCCAGCCACAAAAATGGATAGCGAAACCACAAAAGAATTCATGATTAAAAACGACCTCAAAGAAAAACTGATTATTGGAGGCGACTGGAAATGGGAAAAGTAACCTTATTCAAATTCAGGATAAAGCTCTTTTAATTCGGCTTCTTTAATTGAAATCATGTTCACATCCAAAGTAATGGGAGTTAAAGGCATGTTTGTTGAATCGCGTTCTACGTTAACAATAGAATCGATGACATCCATGCCTTTAATGACCTTTCCAAAAACAGTAAACTTATTGTCCAACCTATGGATGCCTTCTTTATTTTGCACCACATAAAATTGGCAACGTGCTGAAATCATTCCTGGATTATCATCTCGTCCAGCACCAACAGCTCCATAAACATGTTGTAACGCATCGTTAAATTCTGGTTCTAGTAAGTACTCAGGATCAGTAAAGCCTTCAGGTGTATCTGGGCAACCACCTTGAGCCACAAAGTTTGGTATCACACGATTAAACGTCAGTGAATCCCAATAACCATTATTGGCTAGTTCTATAAAACTTGCTTTGTGATTTGGTGTTTCATCATAAAGCCAAATAAGAATATCACCTTTTGGTGTTTTTATTTGTCCAATATTATAATCTTTTTCAATAGAACAAGAGAACTGTAAAAGACTAACGCACAGAATAAGTAATTTCTTCATGGGTTTGGTTTATGATAAAAATAGAAATTATAGATTAACTAGTGTTAAAATATGCTCTTTTTTTCTTAAGAATGTTGATGCTTTAAATTTGTTTGAGTATTTTCAAGAACTTTTTTAAACCAACCAAAAAAATGAAAAACTTTAAATTTATTTTAGCCCTTTCACTGTTAATTACTTTTGCATCCTTTGCTCAAGAATCGCAGGTAAAAAATGTGCCATTTACCAATATTGGACCAACTATAATGAGTGGTCGTGTGGTAGATTTTGATGTAAACCCTGATAATCCAAACGAGTTTTATGTAGCTTATGCTTCAGGTGGTTTGTGGTACACAAACAATAACGGAACCTCGTTTACTCCTGTGGCAGACAATACCGAAACCCAAAACATGGGAGATATTGCTGTAGACTGGAATGCAGGAACCATCTGGATTGGAACAGGAGAAAGCAATTCGTCGCGTTCATCGTATGCAGGAATCGGTATTTTAAAATCAACTGATAAAGGAAAAACCTGGAATAATGTTGGCCTGAAAGATTCGCAACACATAGGAAGAATCATCATCAATAAAAATAATCCAAACGAAGTAATTGTAGGCGCTGTTGGGCATTTATATACACCAAATGCAGAACGTGGTATCTACAAAACAACTGATGGAGGAAAATCTTGGAACAAAGTCTTGTTTATTGATAACAATACAGGAATTATAGATATCAGTGTATCACCAACAAACCCAAACGTAATGTATGCTGCAAGCTGGGAACGTATCAGAAAAGCTTGGGATTTTGATGGTGATGGTAAAAACTCAGCCATTTATAAAAGTACAGATGCTGGAAGCACTTGGACTAAATTAACTGCTGAAGGCTCAGGATTCCCAACAGGCGATGGCGTTGGTAGAATTGGCTTATCTGCATTTAATGATAATGTGGTTTATGCCTTGTTAGATAATCAATTCCGCAGACCAGCTTCACCTCAAAGAGGTGGCCAAGGCATGCAAAAGGATGAATTTAAAAGCATGTCTAATGCGGCTTTTTTAGCCTTAGATGACAATAAATTGGAAGGATTTTTAAGAGGAAACAGATTTGACCAAAAATATACTGCTGCAAGTGTTAAAAAATCAGTAAGAGAAGGTACTGTAAAACCTAGTGATTTAGCATTATATCTTGAAGATGCTAACTCTGTAATGTTTGATTCTGAAGTAATTGGTGCTGAGGTTTACAAATCTACTGATGGTGGTACAACCTGGAGCAAAACCCATAAAGGTTATATTGATGGCTTATATAGTTCGTATGGCTATTATTTTGGTGTGATTGCTGTAAATCCATCAAATGAAAATAAATTATATTTATTGGGTGTGCCATTGTTAAGATCTGATGATGGTGGTGTAACCTTTAACTCTATTGGAAAAGAAAACGTGCATAGCGATCATCAAGCCATTTGGGTAAATCCAAAGTTGGATGGACACGTCATTAACGGAAACGATGGAGGTGTCAATATTACTTATGATGATGGTGAAAACTGGACCAAAAACAATTCACCAGCTGTTGGTCAATTCTATTACATAACAGTCGATAACCAAAAACCTTATAATGTATATGGAGGCTTGCAAGATAATGGCGTGTGGTTTGGACCAAGTGATTATGTAGCATCAAAAAACTGGGAAGATAGCGGACAATATCCATACAAAGGCATTGGTGGAGGCGATGGTATGCAAGTACAAGTCGATAGCCGAAACCATAACATTGTATATTCAGGCTCTCAATTTGGAAACTATTCGCGTCAAAACTTGGAAACAGGCGAACGATTAAGAATCAGCCCTAGACACGAACTAGGCGATTCGCCATATCGCTACAATTGGCAAACACCTATTTTGCTATCATCACACAATCAAGACATCCTTTATATGGGAGCAAATAAACTTTTACGCTCTATGGATCAAGGTGAAAACTTTGATGTGATTTCTGGCGATTTAACCACTGGAGGCAAAGTAGGGAACGTACCTTATGGAACGCTAACAACCATTGCCGAAAGTCCTTTTCAATTCGGATTGATTTATACTGGAAGTGATGATGGTTACATTAATGTAACCAAAAACTCAGGCGATACATGGACAAGAATTTCAAACAACTTACCACAAGGATTATGGGTTTCAAGGGTGGTTGCTTCGCAACACAAAAAAGAACGTGTTTATGCTACCTTAAATGGGTATAGAAATGACGACTTTAAAGCCTATGTCTATATGAGTAATGATTATGGAACCACATGGAAAGACATTAGCTCAAACTTGCCTGACAATGCACCTGTAAACGTAATCAAGGAAGACACTGAAAATGAAAATTTAATATACTTAGGAACAGATAACGCAGTTTATGCATCGTTTAATAATGGTGGCAAATGGGAAGCCTTTGCAAAAGGATTGACTGCTGTTGCAGTTCATGATTTGGTAGTGCAACCAGAAGCAAAAGACTTAGTTGTTGGTACTCATGGACGTAGTATTTACAAAGCAGATATTTCTGCTTTACAAAAACACAATGCTATTGGAACAAAAGCCATCACTGTTTTTGATACAGAAGAGATTCGTTCTAATAGACGATGGGGAATGTCTTGGGGAAGTTTTTCCTTTGATCCTGAAACAACAATTTCATTTTATTCAAATGCTAAAGCGAAGTTAGGTATCAATATTTTATCTGAAGGAGGTGCTTTATTAAAAACCATTCCTGTTGATGCTGATGCTGGTTATAATTATGCAACTTATGATATAACCATGACTGATGATGGTAAAAAAGCACTGGAAAAAGAAAACTCAAAACTGAGAATTAACCAAGCACAAAACGGAAAGATATTTTTGCCACCAGGAACATACACAGTTCAAATTGGTAGCGCTAAAACTACTTTAGTGGTTAAATAACATTTTTTTCGATTTATTATAAAAGAGTTAGGTTTCTAGTTATAATTGATCCCTAACTCTTTTTTATTTCTTTCAGTAAAGATTTAACTTCACAAATGATATTCAAATACTACAACACACTATTTTAACAATTTTTCAGTTATACTAAAAAACAAACCTGAAGATGAAAATTACAAACCTACTAGCGTCACTTTGCTGTATCATGCTGATGTTGTCTTGCTCAACAGATAAAGATGATAGCCCAAATGCTTCACCAAATTTAATTATCAAATTCAAATTTGATCCAAACCAAGAGCGACTTAATAACTTAGTGCAACCTTCTTCTATTCCTGATGGTAATGATGCGCAATCACCAACGGTTGCAAAAATGAGTGCCAATTATATTGAGTTTACTCCAGACGCTTTTACAGGTTTAGGTGATGGCGAAATTATTTACGAAGGAGCCGAAACTACAGAAGGAGGTGACACTGCTATAGATTTTCAAAATGCAAAGTTTGCTGGAGACAATGAAACGTTCTTAACCATCCCACTAAGTGAAGTTGCGGCAGGAAGTTATAATTGGGTTCGTGTTTCATTAGCTTATCAAGAAGGAGGTATTAAATTATTACATACTGGAAATGTTATTAATGGCACATTAGCAAGTTTTGTAGGTTATAACAGTTACATCACTTCGTTTGATATTAATGGTAGCACGTTTGATGTTAATGCAAACAGACTACAAGGTTTTTGGGCTTTTGAAGCACTAGGTTTTACAAGCCAAGGCCAAGCACCTGAAGGAGCAACTACAGTTCCTAATCCATTGTTTGATTCCTCACCTATTCCGCAAGGCTCTTGTGTGGTCACTGGTCAGTTTGATAGTCCTTTTACAATTTCCGGCAACGAAACCCAAGATATAGTGATTACACTTTCGTTTTCTATCAATAAAAGTTTTGAATGGACTGAAGTAAATGTAGATGGTAGATACGAACCAGCTGCAGGAGAACAGGTTGTTGATATGGGACTTCGTGGCTTAAAACCTATTGTTGGTAATTAAACACTAATAATAATTCAGTAAGTTTTCAGATGATTTAATTCGTTGTTTTTTTAACAGTTATTGACACTTCTTTTGCACTTTTTTAACACTACTTATTTTAAATCAAGTTAGTTTTACATCAAGATAGATCATAATAATTTGGTTATTCCAATTTTGGAACAATACTTGAGGCACAAAAGCTAACTAAAACCAACCATCAATGTCAAAATTTTTATTTGCCTTATTTATTTTGGGGGTAACATTTTCACAATTCTCCAATGCTCAAGAAAGCACAAAAGAAGATTTAAAGATTTATTTAGACTGCAACGTTTGTGATAATACATTTATAAAGCAAAATTTAGGAAATGTTCAATTTGTAAGGGATCAAGGGCAAGGAGATGTGCACTTGTTTTTTCTAACTCAAAACAATGGTAGTGGAGGCAGACTTTATGAAATTGACTTTATTGGGAAAAACACCTTAGAAACAATAAACTATAAAGTGTCATTTTCAACAGACACTAATATGACTAGTGATGATGTTAGAAAAAGAATACTTGAATACATAAAGCTTGGACTGGTTCGTTTTTGGATTGAAAAAGGAACTTTAGAGGGTGTTTCTGTTATAGCGCCTACACCAGAAGCTGAAGAAACGTTGAGTAAAATAGAAGTAAAAGATCCATGGAATTATTGGGTGTTTAGAGTTGGTGCCAACGGTTGGTTTAATGGTCAGGAATCTAACAAGTCAAGTAACATAAATTTCAATGTGTCTGCAAAACGAGTTACTGAGAAAAATAAGTTCTCGTTTAGAATAGGTTTTAATGAAAACAAAAACACCTTTACTTATGATGACGAAGATATTGTTTCAATTAACAGTGGTAAAAACTTAAATGTAAGTGATGTAATAAGCATAAGTGATCATTGGTCTGTTGGCGCTTTCGGCAATTTAGGAACGTCAACATTTGGGAATTATGATTTTTATTGGTCATTTCAACCTGCAATAGAGTATAACTTTTTCAAGTATGAAGAATCTGCTAAAAAGCAACTTGTTTTAAACTACAGAAATGGACTTAGGTACAATGATTATATTGAGCGTTCAGTGTATGCTAAAGATGATGAATTACTATGGCAGCATTCTATTTCTTTAGGAGGAAGTGTAAGACAGGAATGGGGAAATATTAATGGGGAAGCTTCATTTGATCAATTTTTACATGACACTAAATTGAATGCGTTAAATTTTTATTTAGGAGCTAATGTGAGGTTGTTTAAAGGTTTTAATTTTAATGTTGGTGGCAATTACAGTATTACAAGAAATCAAATTAATTTACCTGCAGGAGATGTTTCATTGGAAGAGTTGTTGCTTCAACAACAACAATTGGAATCAGGTTATAATTACTGGTTCAATGTTGGTATTAGTTATTCATTTGGTTCTATTTACAACACTATTGTAAATCCAAGATTTAATTTCTAATTAAAACCATTCTAAATTTCACATAAAAAGAGAACTTAAATTTGTGATACTAAGGAGCGAGCAGTACCTTTGTAGTTAGTATAAAACTAACTTCAAAAAAATGAGTGGATTTTTTAAATCTTCAATAGGAAGAAAGGTTGCCATGGCACTCTCAGCTTTTTTCCTCATGTTTTTCTTACTTCAACATTTCGCCATTAATATTTTATCTGTTTTTAGTGCAGATACCTTTAACGAAGTGTCTCATTTTATGGGAACAAACCCCTTAATACAATATGTGCTACAGCCTGTATTAATATTTGGCGTGGTATTCCATTTTGTGATGGGATTTGTGTTGGAACTCAAAAACAAAAAAGCGCGTAATGTAGCTTACGTAAAAAATAATGGTGCTGCGAACTCCTCTTGGATGAGTCGAAACATGATTTGGAGTGGTGCTGCTATTTTAGCATTCATCATTCTTCATTTTATCGATTTTTGGTTCCCTGAAATCAACACCAAATTTATTCAAGGCGATTGGTCTGGAATGCATGAAGGCGTTGAAGGTTACAGATATTTTCATGAGCTTCAAGAAAAGTTTGTAAGCCCAATTAGAGTTGGTGCTTATGTATTGGCATTTATATTTTTGGCATTGCACTTATTACATGGTTTTACATCCGCATTCCAATCCATGGGTTATACAGCTATGCATAAAAAAACATTACAAAATATAGGTAAAGCGTATGCAATCATAATTCCTTTAGGTTTTATTTTTATCGCTATTTACCATCATTTTAATCATATCCATTAATCGAACAGAATATGGCATTAGATTCAAAAGTACCAAAGGGTCCATTAAAAGATAAGTGGACAACATATAAAGATCACATTAACCTAGTTAATCCAGCCAATAAGCGTCACATTGATATTATTGTGGTTGGAACTGGTCTAGCTGGAGGTTCTGCTGCTGCAACCTTGGCAGAATTAGGCTATAATGTTAAAGCATTTTGCTATCAAGATTCGCCACGTCGTGCGCACTCTATTGCTGCACAAGGCGGAATAAATGCAGCCAAAAACTATCAAGGTGATGGCGATTCAACATACAGACTTTTTTACGATACAGTAAAAGGAGGTGATTATCGCTCTCGTGAAGCAAACGTCTATCGTTTGGCTGAAGTCTCAGCTAATATAATTGACCAGTGTGTGGCTCAAGGCGTACCTTTTGCACGTGATTATGGAGGACTTTTAGATAACCGTTCGTTTGGTGGTGTATTAGTTTCTAGAACGTTTTACGCTAAAGGACAAACAGGTCAGCAGTTATTATTAGGAGCTTATTCAGCAATGAACAGACAAATTGCTCGCGGAAAAATTCAAATGTACAACCGTCACGAAATGCTTGATGTTGTAAAAATTGATGGCAAAGCAAGAGGAATTATTGCACGTGATTTAATCACAGGAAAAATAGAACGTCATTCAGCACATGCTGTGGTTATTGCTTCTGGAGGTTATGGAAATGTATATTTCCTTTCAACCAATGCAATGGGAAGTAATGCGACAGCAGCTTGGAAAATCCATAAAAAAGGAGCGTTTTTCGCAAATCCTTGTTACACACAAATTCATCCAACTTGTATACCACGTTCAGGTGATTATCAGTCTAAATTAACATTGATGTCTGAGTCGCTAAGAAATGATGGACGTATTTGGGTACCAAAAAACATGGATGATGTAATAGCCATTCGTGAAGGACGTAAAAAACCGACCGATTTGTCTGAAGACGAAAGAGATTATTACTTGGAGCGTCGTTACCCAGCCTTCGGAAACTTAGTGCCTCGTGATGTTGCGTCTCGTGCAGCAAAAGAGCGTTGTGATGCTGGTTATGGTGTAAATGCAACTGGTGAAGCAGTGTATTTAGATTTTGCTTCGGCTATTGAACGTTACGGAAAAGAACAAGCTAAAATTCATAACATCGATAATCCTTCAAAAGAAAAGATAATAGAGTTAGGTGAAGCCATTGTTGAAGCTAAATATGGAAACTTATTCCAAATGTATGAGAAAATCGTTGATGAAAATCCATACAAAACACCAATGATGATTTATCCTGCAACCCATTACACAATGGGAGGCATTTGGGTAGATTATAACTTAATGACTACAGTTGATGGTTTATATTGTATTGGAGAAGCTAACTTCTCAGACCATGGCGCCAACAGACTTGGAGCTTCGGCTTTGATGCAGGGTTTAGCTGATGGTTATTTTGTATTGCCATATACTATTGGAGATTATTTGGCAGATGACATCAGAACTGGAAAAATCCCTACAGACACTAAAGAGTTTGAAGAAGCTGAAAAAGAAGTTACAGACAGAATTAATTTCTTTATTAATAATAAAGGAACAAAATCTGTTGATCATTTCCATAAACGCTTAGGAAAAGTGATGTGGGACAAAGTAGGAATGTCTCGTAACGAAAAAGGTTTAAAAGAAGCTATGGCTGAAATAAAAGCCATACGTGAAGAATTCTGGAAAGACGTCAAAGTACCTGGAACTGCAAATGAAATGAATCCTGAATTAGAGAAAGCAGGAAGAGTTGCCGATTTCTTAGAGCTAGGAGAATTATTCGCAAAAGATGCTTTAGAGCGTAATGAGTCTTGTGGTGGACATTTCCGTGAAGAATCCGTCGAACTAGATGGCGAACAAAAAGGAGAAGCCAAACGTAATGATAAAGAGTATGCTTATGTAGCTGCTTGGGAATATAAAGGCGAACCAAGCGAAGCTGTTTTGCATAAGGAAGAATTAGAATTTAAAGACATCGAACTAAAACAACGTTCATATAAATAATTAAGACGATATGAATCTTACATTAAAAATTTGGCGTCAAAAGAGCGCTAGTGACAAAGGGAAAATGGTCGATTACAAAGTGACTGATATTTCAGAACACATGTCTTTTTTAGAAATGATGGACGTGCTAAATGAACAATTAGTGAACTCTGGTGAAGATCCAGTAGCTTTTGATCATGATTGTCGTGAAGGAATTTGTGGTATGTGTTCTATGTATATTAATGGAGAAGCGCATGGTCCAGATAGGGGTATTACTACCTGTCAATTACACATGCGAATGTTTAAAGATGGTGATACTATTACGATAGAACCTTTTAGAGCAACTGCTTTTCCTGTTATTAAAGATTTAGTTGTAGATAGAACAGCTTTTGATCGCATTCAGCATGCTGGAGGATATATTTCTGTAAATACTTCAGGAAACACACAAGATGCTAATTCAATTCCAATTTCAAAACATGCTGCTGATGAGGCTATGGATGCTGCAACATGTATTGGTTGTGGTGCTTGTGTTGCTACATGTAAAAATTCATCAGCGATGTTATTTGTTGGAGCAAAAGTATCACAATATGCATTGTTACCACAAGGGCAAATTGAAGCAGCAGATCGTGTTCAAAACATGGTGGCTCAAATGGATTTAGAAGGCTTTGGTAACTGCACCAACACTGGAGCTTGCGAGATTGAATGCCCAAAAGGCATTTCATTAGAAAACATTGCTAGAATGAACAGAGAACTGATGAAGGCAGCTATAAAGTAGAAAAAAGTTATTTTCTTATAATTATCTAAAACCTAAGCTGACGCTTAGGTTTTTTTAGTAGCTTTGGGTTCCTAATAATAGCAAATGAAAACAAAATATTTATCCCTCTATTTTGTTCTTTTATTGATATTTTCATGTAAAGGACAAACCGAGACCACTACTGAACAAACTTTAGAACAAGTTGAAGTTAACACACCATTATTTGATGCTGAGGCGCTTTTAGAGCGTGTTAAATTCCTAGCGTTAGACTCTTTAGAAGGCAGACGAACAGGTGAAAAAGGAGGACTCATTGCTAGAGAGTATGTGGTGAGTCAATTCAAAAAGTATGGTATTGCACCTTTACTTAGTGAATACACGCAGCCATTTAGTTTTGAAGGGAGACGCGATAAAAAAACCTATGAAGGTGCAAATGTTTTAGGACTCATAAAAGGTGCAGAACAACCAGAAAAATATATTGTTATATCAGCACATTACGATCATGTTGGTGTTAATGATGGCGAGGTTTATAATGGCGCAGATGATGATGCTTCAGGTACTAGTGCCATAATTGCTGTTGCAGAATATTTAAAGAACAATCCACCAAAACACTCTGTTGTTTTTGCTGCCTTTGATGCCGAAGAATTAGGCTTACGAGGTGCTGCACACTTTTTGGAAGCTAATACGATACCTAAAGAACAAATTGCTATAGATATTAATTTGGATATGGTTGGTAGAAACGACAATAACGAATTATACGTAGTTGGAACCAATTTATACACACAATTACAACCAGCAATTACAGATTTAGAACTACCTGAAAACTTTAAACTTTCAGTAGGACATGATGGTTTAGATGACAAAGATAATTGGGTGTCATCTTCAGATCATGGGCCTTTTCATAAGCAAGAGATTCCGTTTTTATACTTTGGTGTTGAAGACCATAAAGATTACCACCAACCAACAGACGATTTTGAGTTTATACAACCAGAGTTTTATGCAAAAGCTGTAACTGTAATTATTTCTGTATTTGAAAGGATTGATGAGATGAGGTTTTAATTATAAAGATGCTTCATGAACAACCCAATCCAATTCTATAAATCTCAAATAAAATTCTACCAAACCCAATTAGATGCGTTTAAATCAAAATTGTTGGTGTTTAGTTTGGCCAGAATTATTGTGTATTTGGTTGGTGTTATGGGAATTTACATTTATTTTCATGAGATATCAATTGCAGTTGTTATTGCCATTGTGGCAACAGCTACTTTTTTGTTTTTGCTATCTAAGCATAATGACAGCAAAAAACAACGCGATTTAGTAAAAACATTATTAGACATCAATGAAGAAGAAATACAAATTGCTTCAGGAAAATTTCATCATAGATTTAACGGTTTAAAGTATCAAGATCCAAACCACTTTTACAGCCTTGATATCGATTTATTTGGACGTGGTTCCTTCTTTCAATTCATTAATAGAACAGCCATAACAGAAGGCACTAATAAGCTTGCAGACGTATTAAAAGCAAATGACACACAGTACATTAAAAAACGACAAAAAACGATCTGGAGACAAGAATACACGGCAAAAGGATATCTGATTAATGAAGAAACGCCTAAACATATTATTGTTAATTGGTTAAAAAACTATAAGCCTTTTTTGCCAAAATTAATGAAATGGTTGCCGTACATTTTTAGTGCTTTATCTTTAGCAGTTATCACACTCGCAATATTAAAAATAGTGCCAATTGCATACATGGTGTATTGGTTGTTAATCGGAATTGCAATTATTGGAGTTTACTTTAGCAAAGTAACCAACCTTGCTCTTTATGCTACGCAAGTAAAAGATACATTTCGGCAATATGCTTTATTGTTAAAACAAATAGAAACAGAAGAATTTTCATCAGAATTGTTAAAAGAAAAACAGCAAGCCATTATTCTTAAGGGCGAAAAATCATCTGCAATTTTCACTAAATTTTCAAAATCTCTTGATGCGCTAGATAATAGGAACAATATGTTTTTTATCCTCTTAGGGAATGGTTTTTTTCTTTGGGACATTATGCAAAGTTATAAGATTGAACAATGGATTTTAGAGTACGGAAAGACAGTTGATAATTGGTTTGAAGTGGTTTCTTTTTTTGATGCATACAATTCTTTAGGAAACTATGCTTTTAATCATCCAGAGTTTGTATTTCCAGAAATAAACACAGCTAAGGCAGTGATTAATGCCAAAAATCTTGGACATCCATTGCTGGATAAAAACAAGCGAGTTGATAGTGATCTGAATATTGAAAACGAACAGTTTTTTATTGTAACAGGAGCTAATATGGCTGGGAAAAGCACCTTTTTACGAACGGTTTCCTTGCATATTGTCATGGCAAATGTTGGATTGCCTGTTTGTGCAGAATCCAGCAGCTATTCGCCAGTAAAACTTATTACAAGTATGCGAACTACAGATTCACTTACTGATGATAGCTCCTATTTTTTCTCTGAATTAACCCGTTTAAAATTTATTGTTGATGCTATTAAAGAAGAACCTTATTTTATAGTATTAGACGAAATTTTAAAAGGCACCAACAGCACTGATAAAGCCATTGGATCAAGAAAGTTTGTTGAGAAATTAGTGGCAGGAAATGCTACTGGAATTATCGCCACACACGACTTAAGCTTGTGCGAAATTGAAAAGGAGTTAGACGACGTAAAGAACTACTATTTTGATGCAGACATTGTTAATGACGAGCTCTATTTTGACTACAAACTCAAAAAAGGAATTTGCCAGAATATGAATGCAAGTTTCCTATTAAAAAAAATGGAAATTATTTAGTTTATTAATTTCTGAATCTTCTCTATCATCGTTTTTGTATTTTCATTTTCAGCATTTAACTCTAAAATTTTTTGATAATTTGTTAGTGCTAATTCAAACTTTTCAGCTTCAAAATAAGCTTCGCCCAGACTGTCATAAACATTGTCCTTATAAGGAAATATCTTGGTATTTAAATCAAAAATGTAAATAGCTTCATTCAACCTTTTAGCTCGTAATTTCACATAGCCCAAAGTGTTTAATTCTTTACTGCCTTTTACAAATTCTGACAGCCTTGAAACAAGTTCAGTTTCCATATTACTTAAGGTGCCTAAGTCATTTTGCATTAATAAACCGTTAATATAATTGGCAGCAACATAATTCGGAACGTATTTATGTTCAATAACCATATTGTAAATATCGCGCTCAAAAGTTTCTTTTGGATACTCAACAATTCGGTTGACTTCTTTTCCATTCTTATAAAAGATGAACGTTGGAACTCTGTGAATGTTCAACCCTTTTTCTTCACCATTTGGACTTTGCTTATAAGCTTCAGATGTTCTATCTACAGCAATAACTTCAAGTTGATTTTCAGGGAAGTTTATGGCATCCATCACTTTATAAAACCGAGGTACTTCGCGTTTACTATCACCACACCATGTGCCTAAAAACACTTTAATCTCGTAATTATTAACTGAATCTTTAAAGCTTTTTGTAAGTGATTCATTCACCACGTAATCGTCATGGTTTTTATTAAACCAAGTACTAAAACTATTTGTGGTTAACCCTTTCCGATTTATTTTTCCAAGTAATTTTTCATTGCCTTTTTCATCAACTTCAAGATGATTATAGGTTTGCGAATTGGAATAGGAGAGGCAAAAAAGGAGACTTAAAATTGTAACAGTTCGTTTCATGATTTTAAAATTTTGTTGACTCAAACCTAGGCTGATTCTGTAGTATTCAGAATTATTTTGGACACAATGCCATCTTATTCATGCAATAAAACCTTATGGATAAACAAACAGCTTAATTGACGTTTGTCATTACAAAGGTGGTTTTTGTACATAAGTTTTGAGAGTTTCCATTATTCTATCTACTTTTCAATGCATAATGACACAGTTAAGCAGACATATTTCGAAAACCTTAATACATGTTCTTTTTTGGACATTGTTCATTTTTGCATCCTTGTTTGTGTTTTCAAATTTTTATTGGAGAGAAAATCCGTTTTTACAATACCTCTTTATTTTAGTTGTCATTGTTTATGCTAACAATTTTTTCTTATTGCCCTTTTTTGTAAAGAAGAAATTTTATGTGATTTACATTTTTGTTTTTGCAATTATTTCTGTGTTGGCAACAATGTTGTATTGTTATGCCTTTGCACAATGTGGTTGTTCACCAATGAAATGTTTGAGCGACTACTTATGGCAAACCTTAGTGCCACTAATTTTCTTTTCGTTTACTTGGATGCTGTATCGATTTTTGGAAGAGCAAGAGGATTTAGAAATCATGAAAAAACAACATACAGAAATGGAGTTGAAGTTTCTAAAATCGCAAATAAATCCGCATGTACTGTTTAATAATCTTAACACGATTTACTCATATTCGATTGAAAAACCAGAGGAAACTCCTGAACTTATTTTAATGCTTTCAGACAACTTAAAACACGTGTTGTATGAAAGTAATTCTGAAATGATTGCTTTAGAAAAAGAACTCAATTTTTTGGATAATTATATCAAGTTTCAGAAAATTAGAACCGAAGGTGTCAAACAAATTCACTTTAAAAAAACCATAGAGAATCTCAATCATCAAATAGCACCTTTATTGCTCATTACTATTTTTGAAAATGCCTTTAAACATAGCACACTTAAAAGTGATATTCACATAGAGATTAATGTAAATGATGGTAGCTTAGAATGTATTTGCGAAAATGATTTTGATGCGACTAAGGTCACTTCAGACGAATTTAAAATTGGACTTCAAAACTTAGAAAAGCGATTAGAACTTTTATATAAAGACAACTTTCAATTTAGCATAACAAGAAATAGTACTTTTAAAGTGGTTTTAAAACTGACATTGCAATAAACTTTGTCATCTCGAGCGCAGTCCAGAGGAATTTTACATGGTCTCGACTGCGCTCGACCAGACAAATTAATTTTATCAACATGAACTGCATAATCATAGAAGACGAAATTCCTGCTCAAAAAATTCTACATAATTTTATTGGAAAGATTCCTAATTTGGAATTGCAAGGAACCTTCAATGCAGCCATTGAAGCTTATTCTTTTTTGAGTAACAATGAGGTCGATTTGATTTTCCTTGATATTAATTTGCCAGACATTTCTGGCTTGGATTTTATAAAAACAGTTAAGAATCCACCATCAATTATTATCACTACAGCTTATCCTGAACATGCTGTAAGTAGTTTTGAATTGGATACAATTGTAGATTATTTGGTAAAACCCATCAGATTTGAACGCTTCTTTAAAGCTATCAATAAACTAAAAGCCAGACAGGAAAATCATCTTGAAGAAGAAAACGATGCTATTTTTTTAAATGTTGATAAAACACATCATAAAATCATATTGAATGACATTCTTTATGTTGAATCTGATAGAAATTACATCTCACTTATTACAAAAACTAAAACTTTAAGCTTTATTGACACACTTAAAAATTGGACAGAAAAACTGAACAACAATCAGTTTATACAAGTGCATAAATCGTTTATTGTGAATGTAAATAAAGTTGATAAAATTAGTGGTAACACCTTGTTTATTGCTGACAAAAAAATACCAATAGGAAGAACCTATAAACAAGAATTACTTTCTAAATTGAAAATTACTTAATTGTAACCATTAAAGTTTCAATTGGCATTTCATCTTCAATTTTAAAATGATCAGATTCAATTAAACCAACATCAAAAAAAACTACAACATCACCTTTTTTTAGATTTTCAGCAATTCTATTTGCTCTAGGATTCAAAGCACTTCCTTCAACAAAAATCGATGGATGATTTCTAAATTTGATCATGAACCTTTTAATTTTAAAAACTTTACCATTTGATAGTGCTTCACAATGAAATTTTAATTGATCTGACATTAATTCGTCTTTTGTCATACTAAATTCACAAGGAGCTAATAAATTTCTTGATTTAGTTTGTTGTGCAGAAACTGTAACTGTAAAGATTAAAAGCAGAAGTGTTTTCATAATAATGTAAGTTAGTAAACTTATAAACTTTATTTTTTAGATATTAGTATATTATCTTTAAACTATGCAACACACGTCCAAACTTCCCAACTTAGAAACCACAATTTTTTCGGTTATGAGTGCTTTAGCCATTGAGCACAATGCTGTAAACTTGTCACAAGGTTTTCCAAATTTTAAAAGCGACCAGACACTTATTGACTTGGTAAATAAAGCCATGATTGCTGGACATAATCAATATGCTCCAATGCCTGGAACTATGAGATTACGTCAGGCTATTGCCAATAAATTCGAGTTGCTTTACAATTCTAGCTATCATCCAGAAACAGAAATCACAATTACTTCTGGAGCAACTCAAGCCATTTACTCTGCCATTACTGCTTTTATAAAACCAGATGATGAGGTTATTGTGTTCAGGCCAGCTTATGACAGCTATATACCTTCTGTTGAATTATGTGGAGGAAAGGTCATTTCAATACAAATGAAACATCCTGATTATGCTATTGATTGGAATGAAGTAAAAACAAATATTTCTTCAAAAACCAAAATGATTATCATTAACACACCTCATAATCCTAGTGGAACGATTTTGACTAAAAATGATATGTCGGTACTTCAGGAGCTAACCGAAGGAACTGATATTCTGGTATTGAGTGATGAGGTGTACGAACATCTTATTTATGATGGGGAACAACATCAAAGCGCTTGTTTATTTAAAGGCTTAAAGTCACGAAGTTTTATCACTGCGTCTTTTGGGAAAACGTTTCATAATACAGGATGGAAAATAGGCTATTGCTGTGCACCTAAAGAACTCATGGATGAGTTTAGAAAAGTGCATCAGTTTAATGTGTTTAGCGTAAACCATCCTATTCAAGTTGCCTTGTCTGAGTATCTGGAAACGCCAAGTCATTATCAAGACTTATCAGGATTCTTTCAACAAAAAAGAGATTTCTTCTTAGGATTAATAAAAGACTCTCGATTTAAATTCACACCATCAAAAGGCACGTATTTTCAGTCGTTGGATTATTCCAACATCACAAATAAGAATGATTTTGAATTTGCCAAAGAACTTACCATAGAAAAAGGCATTGCTTCCATTCCAATTTCAGTGTTCAATTTAAATAAGTTAGACCATAAAGTATTGCGTTTTTGTTTTGCTAAAACCGACGACACATTAATTAAAGCAGCCGAAATTTTAAATGCTATTTAGTGTGACTTTTTGAGTAAATTTGAGTCCAATAATTAAGCATAAATATCAATAAGATGAAATATATATTAGTTATCCTTTTTTTAGGATTAGGATTTTTTTCAAATGCTCAAGAAGTTGAAAGAGAAGGAAAGAAATATGTAGTAAAAAAGAATAAAATTCTACTTGATGGGAATGATGTCACGTCTACATTTTCTTTAGAAGAGCAAGCTGAGATTAAAGCAGAATTTTCAAAATTAATTGATGAAATTAAGCTAAAAGAAAAAGAAGCAAAAAGACTTAAAAAAGCCGAAAAAGAACAAAAAAAGGCTGAAAAAGATAGAAAAAGAGCAGAAAATAAGCAAAAAAAGGCAGAAAAGGAGCTAAAGCAAAAAGAGAAAATTCAGTCTAACTACGAGAAAGCAACCAAAAATTATGAGCAAGTTCAAAGTAAATATGAGAGACTAAAAGTGAAAGGAAAATTATCTCCTAAAGATGAAGCCAAGTTGTTGGAAAAAATTAAAAAACTAAACGAAAAAGTAGAAAAAGTTAAGAAGAAGTTAAAAATTTCTTAGTTGATACTTTTGTCAACTTTAGACATAAATTCTCCAATCTTTGAAGGCTCCAACCATCGTGTTACCACAACCAGATTTTTCTCTTTATCAATCACTATAAAGTTGCCTCCAAATCCAGCAGCGTAATAAATGTTTTCAGAGAGTCCTTCCCAATGTCTGCTTCCTTTTTTGTTAAGCCACCACATATAACCATAATTCACATTTGGTGTTGAAGGAGTAATGGCTTTTTCTATCCATGATTCACTGATGAGTTGTTGGTCTTTCCATTTTCCATTATTTAAAAACAACAAACCAAATCTTGCCATATCCTCGGCCGAAATAAAGATACCACCACCAGAATGGCCTCCACCAGTAACAGATTTCATTTTTAAGCCATCAATTACTGTCCAAGCGTTATCATAGCCAAACCATCGCCAGGTTGTTGATGCACCAATAGGATCCATGATGCGTTCTTTTAAAACCTGAGGAACAGGTTGTCGCCAAACATGAGTCAACGAATAGGCCAATACATTTACTCTTACATCATTGTACTCCATAAAAGTTCCAGGTTCTTTAAGTTCTCTATATTTCCAATTGTCAATACCACC
>JAUIGO010000049.1 GCA_030429955.1 Bacteroidia bacterium | reverse complement strand
TAAGCAATGAATGTCAGTCTGAGCGCAGTCGAAGACCTTTAATACCTAAAAATAAAAATGTTCATCTATTATGTTTACATACTAAAATGTTCAGACCATTCTTATTATACAGGAATTACAAACGATATGGACAAAAGGCTTGTTGAGCATAATTCAGGCAAATATCCAGATTGCTACACATTTCATAAAAGGCCTTTAGAATTAAAGTATTATAAAACTTTTAATGACGTTTTACAAGCAATTTATTTTGAAAAGAAGGTCAAAAAGTGGACAAGAGCTAAAAAGGAAGCTTTAATTAATGGAAATTTTGATATGCTTAAAATACTAGCTGAATGTAGAAATGCAACTCACCATAAATACTTTGGTAAATAAGCACTTCGACTGCGCTCAGTGTGACAAATACTTTTTATTTTAGCCACATAACAAAATTAAAATGACAAGCACAACACTTTTTTACATCATCATAGGAATCATCATCGTCAATTTTATTATTGATAAAGTATTAGGCACACTCAACGCCAAACACTTTAACGATGCGTTACCTCCAGAATTACAAGATGTGTATGATGAAGACGAATACAAAAAATCACAAGCTTATAAAGCGACCAATCATCGATTTTCTAACATCACTTCAACGTTTTCATTGGTGTTAACTTTAGCGTTTTTTCTACTCGATGGTTTTGAATATGTAGATGATATTGCCAGAAGTTACAGTTCAAATCATATCGTTATTGCACTTATTTTCTTCGGAATTATCATGTTTGCTAGCGACATTATCACAACACCTTTTGCCTACTACAAAACCTTCGTTATTGAAGAAAAATTTGGTTTCAACAAAACGACGATTAAAACTTTCATTCTTGATAAAATTAAAGGTTGGTTCATGTTAGCCATTATTGGTGGTGGTATTTTGGCCTTAATCATTTGGTTCTACGAAGCTACAGGAAACCATTTTTGGCTATATGCTTGGATTTTAGTGACTGCCTTTTCTGTGTTTATGAATATGTTTTATTCAAAATTGATTGTCCCACTTTTCAACAAACAAACACCTCTTGAAGAAGGTGAATTGCGTAACAAAATTGCAGACTACGCAAAAACTGTTGGCTTTAAGCTCAATAAAATTTTCGTTATTGATGGCTCAAAACGAAGCACTAAAGCCAATGCTTATTTTTCGGGATTTGGTAGCGAAAAACGCGTCACTCTTTACGACACCTTGATTAAAGATTTAGACGATGAGGAAATAGTCGCTGTTCTCGCACATGAAGTTGGCCATTACAAGCGCAAGCATATTATTTTTAACCTCTTCGCCTCTATCCTGTTGACAGGATTAACGCTTTATATTCTTTCGCTTTTCATTTCAAATCCATTACTATCAAATGCCTTAGGTGTTAGCATTCCAAGCTTTCACATTGGTTTAATTGCTTTTGGATTATTGTACAGTCCTATTAGTGAAATCACAGGTTTAATCATGAATGTGATGTCACGTAAATTTGAATATCAAGCCGATAATTATGCAAAAGACACCTATGCTAATGAACCACTAATTACGTCACTTAAAAAATTATCTAAAAACAGTTTGAGCAATTTAACACCTCATCCAGCATATGTATTTATGCATTATTCACATCCAACCTTATTACAACGCATTAAGAATTTGAGGTCGTAAAAGAAAATACTATCTTGGGCTCTTATTTATTTTTCTAAATGAGCGAGCACAATCCTGAAAGCAAACCTTGGTACAAACGCATTCCGCATGCTGTGACCATGTTGTTTGGAATCATAGTTTTAGTTACAATTCTTACTTACATTCTACCAGCTGGAACTTATGAACGTGTTTTAGTTGATGGCAGAAGTACGGTTGTTCCTGACTCATACACAACAATTACACCAACTCCTGTCAATATTTTAGACATGTTTAAAGCCATACCTCTTGGTTTTAGAGATGCTGTTCCAATTATTTTTATTGTACTTGCTGGAGCCATTATGTTTGGTTTCATGGAAAAATCCAAAGCCGTTGAAAACTCTGTTGGAGCCCTTGTGAAAAAATTAGGTTTAAAAAACAAAAACCTCATCATCGTTATCATGACTTTCATTTACGGCTTGTTAGGTGTTGCTGTTGGTTACGAAAACAACATTGCTATGGTTCCCATTGCAGCAGTACTTAGTTTGGCTATTGGTGGTGATTTAATTTTAGCAGCAGGCATTTCTGTTGGTGCAATGACTATTGGTTTCGGACTCTCTCCTATCAACCCTTATACAGTTGGAACTGGTCACCAATTAGCACAATTACCAATGTTTTCTGGTGCTTTACTTCGAAGTGTACTTTGTTTTACAGCATTGAGCATTATGGCTTACTATAATGTAAGATACTTTAAAAAAATCACCTTATATCCTGAAAAAAGCCTAGGAAAAGGATTAGACGTGAGTGGTATGACCTTATCAAAACCAATTCAAGAATACAGAGTTTCAGGAAATAATTGGATGGTAATTTCTATTTTCATTATTGGCCTTTTGGTCATTTTATATGGTGTATTTAATCTAAAATGGTATGTCAATGAATTATCAGCCATCTTTTTAATGGTTGCTGTACTTTGTGGCATTGTATCCAGAATGGATGCAACAACCATGAGCGAAACCGTTCTAAAAGCAGTCTCTGTTGCAGCACCTGGAGCCTTTATGGTTGGTTATGCAACCTCAATTAAAGTTCTTATGGAAATGGGAAATATTGGTGACACCATTTCATACAATCTGTCGGTGATGCTACAAGATTTACCTTTGTATGCGTCTGCCATAAGCATGTCTGTTTCGCAAACCATTATCAACTTTTTTATTCCATCAGGAAGTGGTCAGGCCTTAGCAACCTTACCTGTGATGCTTCCTTTGGGAGAATCACTCGGATTAACGAGACAAATTACCATTTTAGCCTTTCAAATTGGTGATGGCATTTCAAACTTAATAAATCCAACATTAGGTGGATTAATTGCCATGTTAAGCATGTGTAGAGTTCCTATTGACAGATGGATCCGTTTTATTTTTCCAGTTCTAATTACCATATTAGGCATCGCATTTATAACACTTATCATTGCAGTAGCAACAAACTATAGTTAATATGACAATAGAAAATATTTTAGCAAAACTTGTATCCTTTCCAGTTCTTGGTGGACAAAGTAACTTGAGCATTATCCATTGGATTAAAGAGTACATTGAATCTCATGGAATTACCACAACTCTAGTTCCTAATGAAGAAGGCAACAAAGCATCATTGCATTGCAGAATTGGTCCTGCTGTTGATGGTGGTGTGATTCTCTCTGGTCATACAGATGTGGTTCCTGTTGAAGGTCAAGAGTGGACAACCAATCCTTTTGAGCTTACTGATAAAGGCGATGGTAAACTTTACGGAAGAGGTTCTTGTGACATGAAAGGCTTTGTAGCTTGTTGCTTAGCTGCACTGCCTGAGATGGCAAAAGCCGATTTAAAAAAACCTATTTATTTTGCGTTTTCTTATGATGAAGAAATTGGCTGTTTGGCTGGACCAGAATTGGCAAAAGCCATTAATACAGATTATACAGAAACGCCTAAATACGCCATCATAGGCGAACCTTCTTTAATGGAACCCATTGTTGGGCAAAAAGGGATTTACATTCTGGAAACCTATGTGAATGGTTCTGCAGGACATAGCAGCCGAATCAAACAAGAAGTGAGTGCTATACATGAATCCATGCGACTCATTTTGTGGTTGGAAAATAGAATGAATCAACTCATTGAAGACAATCGATTAGACGACCGTTTTCATCCACCACATTCTTCAATTCATGTTGGCTTGGTAAATGGTGGCATTGCACCAAACGTGATTGCCGACAAAGCACATTTTTATTGGGATTTGAGAACCATTCCAATGGATGACACACAAACTATTGTAAATGAATTTGAAGCCTATTGCAGACAACGAGAAGAAGAACTTCGAGAAGTATTCCCAGGTTTTAAAATCGACACATTTGAAAACCATCCTCCTGTTCCACCACTTGATACCAAAGCAGATGATGATGTTGTTGCTTTAGTAAAACGCCTTTCAGGAAAATCAAAACTAAACACTGTAGCCTATGCTGCCGAAGCTGGACAATTTGCCAATGAAGGCTTTCAAACCGCCATTTGTGGTCCAGGCTCCATTGCTCAAGCGCATAGAGCCAATGAGTTTATTGCCAAAGAGGAGTTGGTAAAAGGCATGCAGATGATGGAAAAATTAATTGATGAATTGAGTGCTAACAGTTTTGAGTAGAAATTCAACTATTGATTTTGTAGCAAAAAACAGCTAACGCCTTATAACATCTGATATAAACAACTTATACTGAGCTTTGTCGAAGTATAAAAAAAGTTCATATCAATGCATTGTGTTAGCGAAAAACAAAAATTAATTGATTTATCTTTTCCTCAACTTCCTGACTAGCTCTTCTAATCCATTGACTTTAAATTCGTAAACCGTTGCCAGCATCTCTCCTATCTGTCCTTTAGGAAAGCCTTTGTTTCTGTACCAAACCACATAATATTCTGGTAAGTCTATCATGTACCTGCCTTCATATTTGCCATAAGGCATTTTGGTATTGGCGAGTTTGAGCAAAAACTGTTTACTTTGGTCTTGGTCTAGCATTTATCTGTAGTAAGATAGCTTATCTAATTGTAGTTTTATGAATTTCTGCCATTCCTTTTGCTTTTCAACATTTTGAGAATGGTTTGTTTCCTGATCGTACTTTTGTTGCATTTTTCTAAGCTCATCATTTATAGCATAGTGAATCCGTTCCATTTGGTCACTAATACGTAAATCAAACTTGGTTTGCGCAATGCGTTGTTTAAACTTGCGCGCATGGAGTTCGGTAATATCAAAGTGCAAGCGTTCGTGGTCTAAAATAATTTGATTAGCTTTTTCTTTTATATACCACGATTTATCTGGATAAAAATGAGCATCAACAAAAGCTGTATAATCTATCAATTGTGTTTCAGTCATTTTTGTAGAAAACCCAAAGGATAAACCAGAGGCTGTAACAGCCACAACAGTTGTACCATCTGTTGGTTTTCCGTTAAAGTCCGCCCATTGCAATTGTAAATCATCACTCCAAGTCATGGAGCGATCTTGTTGCACCAAACTCAAACTGAATATACAAGCAATAAGAAGTTTATACATATTTAGAGTAACGACAGAATGCTTTGGTTTAGTATGACTTTGAGGTTATTGCTTTACCTCAACAATTTTTAAGTCATCATACTTTACAATAAAAACTGCTTCGTTGTAATAGCCACCAAATAGTTTTTTGGAGTAGCGAAATTTGTTTTCGACATACTGCGTTTCAATGCTGCTATCTGCTCCTTTATACAAGTTATCTGCACTTGACAAACGTAAAAGAACATCCATGGTTAAATCGAAACCACGTGTTGCATATCTGCTTGGTAGGCCACCATAAACACGTTGGTAACGTTTTACAAAGGAATTAGAGCGTTCAGAATCGTAATCTAAGTTATATGAAGGATAATGAAACTTAAGGTTTGACAAGTCGAAGTTTGAAATATTTTCACCTTCAAACGCATCTTCTTTTTTAGTGGTTAACAACATGATTTCACGCTCTACCTCAATAGGTCTTTCTTTAGTGCCTTCAATGGAAATTCCGTTTAAGCTTTTAAGCATGCTTGACACGTTTGAAATAAAGCCTTCATTATTGGTTTCAAGAAATACATAATTACGCCCTTCTTTTAAAAACGGTTGAACATCATCACCCAAAATAAAAAAGCCTTCTTTACCATCTTTATTTTTTCTGGAGAAAATTAGTTTTGCATTGCCCAACTCTGATTTTAAGGTATTACTAATAGCTCTGTGAGATTCATCTGAAATGATAACAATGTTTTTTGGAGTGGAATCTTGCTTGACAAAATTTACTATTTTCTTAAGCAACAAATCATCAGATGGTATGGTTTGAAATACGTTATCGTACAGGTTTTCTGGAATTGTTAAAGGAGAAATCATTGGTACATTGTCTCTTTTTAACATGTTTGCAGCACGATCAAAATCTTTTGCTCTAAATGGACCAATAACTGCATCGTATTCTGAAAAATCGTTATCACTGATAATTGAAGATAATTTACTGGCACTTGCTTCAGTATCATAGACATCTAACTTTGTTGAAATCCCTAATTGCTTAGCCGAATCCAATGCCATCAACACACCTGAATGAAAATCTAATGAAATTGCAAGCAATCTATCATTTTTAACTGATTTTTTAACACCACTTACAGAATCAAAGTCAATACTTTTAAGCCTAAATGGTATCATAACAGCCAACCGTTTTTTATCAAAATTTGTAATCTCTTTTGCTAAGGCAGTTTTATTTACATCTTCTAACTCTATGTTGGTTGTAGCATCTAAAGGCACTTTTAAAATCATACCTAATTTGAGACCAAGTTCTTTTAATTTAGGATTTAACTGTTCTAATTCTTGCTGCGTAACACCTAATTTTCTGTTAAGTGCCATATAGCCTTCACTTTTTAAAACTGTATAATAACTGTAATTTTCTTCAACCGTTTTTTCTTCATTGTTTGCAATGTTAGGTACATTTATTTCTTGTCCTACCTGCAAATCACCAGTCATTTTAGGGTTTAGGGCTTCCAACTCAGGAACTGAAATTCCGAATTTATAAGCAATTCGCCATTTGCCTTCTTTTGGTAGTACCTTATATTTTTTTATAGTGTTAGCAAGTTTACTCGTCGTTTTTACTTTGTCGTATTCTGGAATCTGAAGCTTGTCTCCTTTTCTGAGATTTTCGGAATATAAACGTGTATTGTGTTTTTTAATCTCATCAACAGAAATGTTGTATTTCTGAGCAATTCCGTAGAGTGTTTCCTTTCGTTTTACTTTATGCGAGGTATAACCAACTAGCTGAACTTCTTCAACTTCAACTGGATTTTCTAAAAATTTAGATTTTGGAATGATTAAAACAGCATTAGGTTGCAAACTGGTTTTCGCGTCTGGATTCAATGCAAAAATATCAAAAGGAGTGACCATGTATTTTTTAGCAATGTCTTCAATAGTTTCTCCAACTTTTACTTTATGAGTTTTATAATTTTGAGCTAGTGTGCTGCTGCAAAATGCTAAGACAAAACTTAATGCTATTAAATATTTTTTCATCCAAAAATTTATTTTTGTATTTCCTTGAAAAAGGAAATCTTATTTTTTTATTATAATTTATATACGTGACCAATGTCTTTATAGATTTAGACACATAAAAGTCACATTAAATTTTTAGTGCTTTTTTAATTACTATTTAAACCCTTCCGTCATTATTCCTAAAAGCAATCACCAACTGCAAACTGTTTACTGTCAACTGAATCATTCCCATTCAATGGTTGCTGGTGGTTTAGAACTAATATCATATACTACTCTATTAACGCCTTTCACCTTATTTATTATATCGTTTGATGTTTTTTGCAAAAACTCATAAGGTAAATTTACCCAATCTGCTGTCATACCATCGGTACTTTCTACTGCTCTAAGTGCCACACATTTCTCGTACGTACGTTCATCTCCCATCACGCCTACACTATTTACAGGAAGTAGCATTGCTCCAGCTTGCCACACTTTATCATATAAATTCCATTCCTTTAATCCATTAATAAAGATGGCATCAACTTCTTGTAATATACGAACTTTTTCGGCTGTAATATCACCTAAAATTCTGATGGCCAATCCAGGACCAGGAAAAGGATGTCTACCTAATAGTTCTGCATCAATTCCTAAAGAAGCACCAACACGTCTCACTTCATCTTTAAATAAAGCTTTTAAAGGTTCTACAACTTTGAGCTTCATAAAGTCTGGCAAACCACCAACATTGTGATGGCTTTTTATTGTCGCACTTGGTCCTCCTGTTGCCGAAACACTTTCAATAACGTCAGGATAAATGGTGCCTTGTGCTAACCATTTTACATCTTCAATTAAATGTGCTTCATCATCAAACACTTCAATGAACACACGACCAATAGCTTTACGCTTTTTTTCTGGGTCGCTTTCTCCAGCTAGTGCATCCAAAAAGCGTGCCGAAGCATCAACGCCTTTTACATTAAGTCCCATGCCTTCGTATTGTTTGAGAACGCTTTCAAATTCATTTTTGCGCAATAAACCATTATTCACAAAGACACAGTAAAGGTTTTTTCCAATCGCTTTATGCAATAAAACTGCAGCAACTGAAGAATCTACTCCTCCTGACAAACCAAGAACAACTTTATCATTGCCTAGCTTTTTTTTGAGTTCTTCAACGGTTTCTTCAACAAAGGCATTAGGCGTCCAATCTGGTTTTACGTTGGCAATATTTACCAAAAAGTTTTCTAGTAGTTGTTTCCCATCTGTTGAATGATATACTTCAGGGTGAAACTGAATAGCAAAGGTTGATTCTCCATTTATTTTATATGCAGCATTTTCTACATCGTGAGTGCTCGCAAGTAATTCACCATTTGTTGGCAATTCTTTAATGGTATCACTATGACTCATCCAAACTTGTGAACCTTCAGAAATACCTTCAAGAAAAGCTTCACCTTCTTTTACATAAGACAATTTAGCACGACCATATTCTCTAGTATTTGAAGGTGCTACATTTCCTCCAGAAAAGTGAGCTAAATACTGAGCACCATAACAAACACCAAGTAACGGTTTTTTACCTCGTATGTTTGAAAGATCTGGATGCAAAGCTTCATCTCCTCTTACTGAAAATGGACTTCCAGAAAGGATGACTGCTTTGTAATCGTCAATATTGGTTGGAATTTTGTTGAATGGATGAATCTCGGAATAGATGTTGAGTTCTCTTACTCTACGTGCAATAAGCTGTGTGTATTGCGATCCGAAGTCTAAAATTAATACCTTGTCGTGTTGCATGTGCAAAAGTAATCATTTGCTATTTTTTGACAACTTTTAAATTGGAAATTTTTGCTACTTTTCTACAAGTTTTTAACAAGAAAAAATCATATTATGCCATCGTATCCAAAATCATTCTTATATCGTCTTCTGTGGTGTCTGGATTTATGAAGCAGAAGCGCGAAACCGTTTCATAGGTATCTCCATTTTTCCATTTGGTTGGTGTAACTAAAGCAAATCCTTTGTTATGATTTTCGTAAGTCCAATGTGTATAATCTTCAGGTTTCCATCCTATTCTTCTGTACAATACACATGATAAACTAGGCTCTCTTACCAATTCTACATTCGGATTTTCTTCAATCATTTTTCCTGCAATTTGAGCTAGCTCAATACCTCTTTCTACAGACTCCTTGTACTTGTCAGTGCCATGAGTTGCTAAAGAAAACCATAAAGGCAAGCCTCTTACACGACGCGTTAACTGTATTTGATAATCTGTTGGATTGAAACCATGAGCACCTTCATCTTTAAAAATATCGAGATACGAGCCTTGTTGCGAATGTGCATTTTTAGCCAATTCTGGTTTTTTATAAATAACAGCTCCACAATCGTAAGGTGAAAACATCCATTTATGAGGATCTATAGTAATACTGTCTGCACGTTCAATACCATTAAATAAATGACGAACAGAATCAGCAGCTAAAGCACCTCCTCCATAGGCAGCATCAACATGGAACCAAATATTTTCTTTTTCGCAAACCTCAGCTATGCCTTCTAAATCATCAATAATTCCAGCATTGGTGGTACCACCAGTTGCTACAATAGCAAACAAACGTTTACGTTGATGAAAATTCAAATTATCAATGGTTTCACGAAGGGAAGCTCCTGTTAATTTTTCTTCTGTATCAACCAACATGATATCAACATCGGCTACTTTTGCCATGGCTTTAATTGATGAATGCGCACCAATAGATGTGATGATTAATCCTTTTTCTCTTTTGTAAGTCTCGTCTTCGCGCCAATGCTCTCTAGCTGTTACTATAGCTGAAAGATTTGCAGCAGTTCCACCACTTGTAAAGACTCCAAAAGCGCCTTCAGGCATCCCTGTTAAGGACACAATCCATTTCATGGCTTCGTTTTCACAAAAAATGCCGCCAGCACCTTCCATCCAATAGGCTCCATGAATACTGGAGGCTGATGTTACTAAATCGAACATAATGGCTGCACGCGTTGGAGAAGCTGGTACAAAAGCTAAATTTCTTGGATGATCTACTGGCACATTAGCTTTAGATAAATGCTCTTTCCATAAGTTAAAAGCATACTCGCCTCCTACTCCTTTTTCGGTAACCGTTTCTCCAACAAGGTCTTTAAGTTCTTCGTATTTTTTAGGCTTTCCAATAGGATGCTCGGTTGCTGAAATTCTACCAATAGCAAATTTCATGACGTCTAAGGTCATTTCAATAAGCTCAATATCTATTTTGTGCATGTGTTACAGTTCTAATATTAAAAAATCACCTTTTAGAGGTTGCAAATTTAACATTAACTGTTGGATTAATTGGTGTCCAAACTCAAGATAAAGTTCAGAAAAGTTCAAGTTTCTTTCTTGTAGACTATGACCTGGAAATAATTGATTTTGAATTTCGGTAATTCTAGAAATTTGGTCATTCAATTTTCGTTTTTGGGCTTTTAACAATCGTTTTTCAAGATTTGCTAAGCCTTTAAGTTGTTTTTTTTCTTGAGCTGCAACAGCTCCTAAAAACGATTTATCTGTTTCTTCGGCTAATTTATAAAGTGCCTTAAACTGATTATGAAGATGTTCTTTTTGTGGTGAAAAATCAATGTCAATTTTAGAAAGTTTTTTTACTTGTTGATTGACTAATTCTTCTTGATTTAAAAACAACTCATTGATGGAAACACCAAGTTTATCAAGTTTTTCGGATTGCTTAGCGGTTTTAACAAGTACTGAATTACGCAACAATAATATTGGAAAAGGCACATTAACTGCCTTAAAATAAGACTTTAATTGAAACCAATAAGCCAATTCTCCACCTCCACCTATATAACAGAGATTTGGCAAAATTACTTCTTGATACAAAGGACGCATAATCACATTTGGACTGAATCGCTCTGGATGCGAATCTAATTCTGCAAATATTTCAGACTCAGTAAATGAAATATTGGTATCATTTACAACATAAGTTCCATTCTGTTCAACGATACGTTCTCTTAAACCTTCTTTTAAATAAAACAGGTTGATTTCTCTTGGATTCACTTGAACATTAAAACCTAGGTTATTGATTTTTTCATTGGTTTCAGAAACCTTTGTAAACGAAATCTGTTCTGTTAATTCCTTTTTTACATAAGGTGCAAATTGAGATTTTAAATCCCTATTATCTGCATCAATAATCACTAAACCATAATTTCCAAACAACTCATTAGCCAAAAACCGAGTTGCATCAGCTAAATTTTCATGTTCTAAATAAGCGCTCCTAAATAGTTTTTTGAGTGTATTTGCATTAGCTCCAAATCCTAAGTTTGCTGTAAAAACTTCCAACACTTTATCAAGACCTTCTGTATTTAGATGACCTACAGCACCTGAAGCTCCTCTTGACCATTTTACTTTTTTTCCTTTAAAATTGAAATAGTTAATTTCTTCAAAATCATGATCTTCGGTAGCCATCCAATACACTGGAACAAAATTATACTCTGGATAAGTTTCCTTTAACTCTTTTGAAAGGTTAATGGCTGAGATTATTTTATACAGAAAATAAAGTGGCCCAGTAAATAAGTTTAACTGATGACCTGTTGTGATGGTAAATGTGTTTTGTTCTATTAAAGACTCTATATTCTGATTGGTCAATTCAGAAACTTCTAATTCTTTATATTGAGTTTTTAAAGTATTTACTAAAACAGTTCTAGTGGATTTTTGAAAAGTAGATTTTTTTTCTTCAATCTGAGCTTTAAAATTTTCACGTTTTGGAAACCTGTTGTAAAATGGTTTTATCTGATCATTTTCATCCAGATAATCACAAATTAATGATGAAAAATAGTTGGTGTCCCTAAAAGAAATACAGTCGGTTGGCATGCTAAATTTTAAAATCGTTTGTAAATATAATGCTCTTAAATATTTTAAGTCCTAAATTTTAGTTAATTCGTTTTCAAATCAAGCTACATTTTAACGTCTTATTATAATTAATTTCGTTTCTGGTTGCTATATTTACATTCATTTTTAACAAACTCCAACCACAATGCAAAAATTTTATAAAGTATTACTGTTAGTATTTTGTTCAATTACAATTACAATTGCGCAAAACATCAAATCTCCAAGTGAATTTTTAGGTTATGACATAGGAACTAAATTTTCAAGACACCATCAAGTTGTAGATTATTTTCAATATGTAGAATCACAACTTTCCAACCAAGTAAAGATGGAAAAATATGGTGAAACTTATGAGCGTCGTCCTTTGTATGTTACTTATATTTCTTCGGAAGAAAACATGCAAAACCTTGAAACCATTAGGCAAAATAACCTCAAAAATGCAGGTGTTTTACCTGGCGAATCTACAACACAAGATGTTGCCATTGTTTGGATGAGTTATAACGTACATGGCAACGAAGCGTCTAGTACTGAAGCGTCTATGCTAACATTATATACTTTACTGACAGAAAAGAAAGATTATTTAAAAAACACTGTGGTTATAATAGACCCTTGTATAAATCCTGATGGTCGCGATCGTTATGTAAACTGGTACAACACAACTGCTAGTGTGCCTTATGATATTGACCCTCAGTCTAGCGAACATATTGAGCCTTGGCCAGGAGGCAGACCAAATCATTATTTATTTGATTTGAACAGAGATTGGGCCTGGACAAGTCAGATAGAATCTCAATCAAGAATAAAAGTTTACAACAAATGGATGCCGCAAATTCATGTTGATTTTCATGAGCAAGGCTTTAACGAACCTTACTATTTTGCACCAGCAGCTGAACCTTATCATGAAGTAATTAGTGATTGGCAGCGTGATTTTCAAGTTCAAATTGGTAAAAATCATGCTAAATATTTTGATGAAAAAGGCTGGTTGTTTTTCACCAGAGAGCGTTTTGATTTGTTTTATCCAAGTTACGGAGACACCTATCCAACTTATATGGGAGCCATTGGAATGACTTACGAACAAGGAGGTCATAGTCGTGGTGGTTTAGGTGTTTTAAATGATGAAGGTGAGATCTTAACATTGGTTGATAGACTAACACATCATACCACAACTGGATTGTCAACAGTTGAAATGGCATCAAAAAATGCTTCTAAATTAAACAGTGAGTTCAAAAAGTTTTTCAACACATCTGGCTTAAAATATAAAAGCTATGTATTGCAAGGCGATGAAGATAAAATTGAAGGCTTAAAGACCTTGTTAGATCGTCATGAAATTAAATATGGCAATGCATCAAGTTCTAAAGTTTCTGGATACAATTACGATTCTGCTTCTCAAGGTAGTATGTCAACAACTCCAAATGATTTAGTGGTAAGTACTAATCAGCCAAAGGGAAAAATGATTAAAGCTTTGTTTGAACCAGATGGAAAATTAAGTGATTCGCTTACCTATGACATTACAGCATGGAGTTTGCCTTATGCTCATGGTTTAAAGGCAATAGCAAGCACTAGTTTAGTAAGTGCAAACCAAACGAGTTCTCCTGCAAAAGTAGCTGCAATATCAAATGCTTACGGTTATGTTAGTAACTGGAACTCTATGAAAGATGCCAAATTTCTAGCCGATTTACTAAAACAAAACTTTAAAGTACGATTTACAGACAAACCTTTATATCAAAACGGAAAAACCTATAATAGAGGTTCGCTTATTATTTTAAAAGGCGATAATCATAGATTGGAAGATTTTCAAAGCAGATTAAACAAAACTGCACAAGCTCACAACCAACCTTTAGAAGCTATTAGCTCTGGTTTTTCAGATCGTATTCCTGACATTGGTTCTCCAGACATTAAGCTCGTAAACAAGCAACGTATCGCTATGCTTTCTGGTGATGGTACCTCTTCTTTAAATTATGGAGCTCTTTGGCATTTCTTTGAGCAACAACTTAATTATCCTGTGACTTCAATTAATACAGAACATTTAAACTTTGTTGATTTATCTAAATACGATGTTCTTATCATGCCTAGCGGAAACTACAGAAGCAGCTTGAACGATAATGCAATGAATGAACTTAAATCGTGGGTTAGAAAAGGTGGAAAAGTGATCGCTATAGACAGAGCTTTAAGTGCTTTTGCAGGAAAAGATGGTTTTGGATTAAACTACAATAAAAATGAAGATGGTGATGATAAAGATAACAACCTTATTCCTTATGCAGATAGAGAACGTGAAAATGCTAAGCAAATGATTACAGGAGCAATTTTTAAAACTAAGGTTGATAATACGCATCCAATGGCTTATGGTTATTCAGATGAGTATTTTACACTTAAGTTAGGAAGCACATCATATAGCCTACTCGATGGAGGAACCAATGTGGCTCATATTGGAGATAATCCTATGCGAGTTTCTGGTTTTGCAGGAAGCGAAGCCATTCCTAAATTAAAAAATTCACTGGTTTTTGGAGAAGATAGAATGGGTCGAGGAAGTGTTATTTATTTTGTTGACGATGTTGTCTTTAGAAGCTTTTGGGAAAACGGAAAACTATTTTTAGTCAACTCCATTTTCTTTGTAAATAACAACGCTTTTGTTTTATAATGATGTTTAAAAGAAATGTCCTGATTGTATTGGTTTGCAGCTTTATTTTAAGTTCGTGCAAATCACAAACTATCTCAAATGAGACCTACTTTGATATTGTAAGGCCTTTATTTACTGGAGACAAAGCCTATGAAACTACAGCTTATGTGGAGCAGTTCTGGCGTATTCCTGGCAATACTGGATTTAACAATAGCATCCATAGAATTATAGAAAATTTAGAAGCTGCTGGTTATGTCAATGAAGATAAAGCCAATGAAAATACACGTTTGGTTTATCGCCTAGAAACACGACCAATGGAAGATCCTACTTGGGAACCTGTAACCGCAGAACTTTTACTTGTTGGACATTCTGAACCGCTTTTAAAGTTTGATACCAATAGAAATATGATTTACCAATATGCAGCATCAACTCCTGAAGAAGGGGTTGTTGCTGATGTTATTCATATTGAATCTTTAGACGATTTTAAAACTAAAGACGTAAGCGGAAAAATTGTCTTTGCCGAGATGAACTCTCGTCGTTTATATGATGCCGCAATTATTCAAGGAAAAGCGATAGGAATAATTACCTATGACAATCCTGACTATTTACAACCAGAAAAAAATGTTACCTCTATTCAGTTTAGAAGTTTACGTTATAAAGAAGGCGTAAATGCTTGGGGAATTGCTTTATCCTATCAAGCTAAAGAAGTGTTGAAAAATGAGTTGAGTAAAGGCTCTGTAAAAGCAAAGGTAAATATTACAACCAAAATATATCCATCTGAAGAATTAACAGTTGTTGCCTCAATAAAAGGAACCGATTTATCTCATGAAAGTTTAGTATTTAGTGCTCATGTTCAAGAACCAGGAGCTAATGACAATGCTACAGGAGTTGGCACGCAATTGGAAATGGCGATGCTTTCAGCAAATCTTATCAATGAGAAGAAAATAGATATTAAACGAACTCTAACTTTTCTTTGGGGAGACGAGATCATATCAACAAGACGTTATATAGAGGAAAACAATGGTAAAAACACCACCATAAAATGGGGAATCAGCTTGGATATGGTTGGTGAAAATACTAATGTTACTGGAGGCACTTTTTTAATCGAAAAAATGCCTGATCCAAGTGCGATTTGGACACGAGGAAAAGACAAGCACACAGAATGGGGAGGACGACCTCTAAAAGAAGACGATATGAAACCTCATTACCTAAATGATTTCATTATTAACACTTTTAAAGCACAAGGCGAGTATGCAAATTGGACCGTCGAAACCAACCCCTTTGAAGGTGGTAGTGACCACACGCCCTTTTTAAGAGCTAATATTCCAGGGCTTTTACTCTGGCATTTTACAGATCAGTTTTATCACACAGATAATGACCGAATTGATAAAGTATCGCAAGAAACCTTAAAAAATGTTGGTACAGGAGCACTAGTAAGTGCTTTTACGCTATTGAATGCTGACTCAAAGTTTGGAATACAGCTTGTTGATTCCATTATGAATGCAGCTAAAACTAGACTTAATGACGAATATACACTTAGTAAAACTGCCATTTCTGATGGAGCTGATATTAAAGAACAAACTCATATTTTAAATACTTGGCAAAATTGGTATACTGAAACTATTGACACTATTAAAGATGTTGAACCAATTGACAGTCCTCAACTTAATACCGAAATTCAAAAAGCAAAAGAGAAATTAAGTCGCTTTACTAAAACGCTAACTGATAAATTATCTAATTCAAAAGAATAAACACTAAAACAAAATGATACGAACACTTTTTAAATCGCTTGCCCTAATCCTGCTACTTATAAATTTCTCCTGTGCCAAAGAAACCACATCTGAAACAGCAGAGTTTAAAGTAGATTTTGAAAAATTTACACTTGATAATGGCCTGCAAGTAATATTTCATGTAGATCGTTCAGATCCTGTTGTGGCTGTAGCCTTAACAAGTCATGTTGGATCTGCTAGAGAAATTGAAGGTCGTACAGGATTTGCTCACTTATTTGAGCATTTATTGTTTTTGGAGTCTGAAAACTTAGGTAAAGGTGGACTTGACAAAATGAGTGCTCGTATTGGTGGATCAGGTGCCAACGGATCAACAAGTAGGGATAGAACCAATTATTTTCAAACCGTACCAAAAGATGCCTTAGAAAAAATGATTTGGGCAGAAGCTGACAAATTAGGGTTCTTCATCAATACAGTTACTGATCCAGTTTTAGCCAAAGAAAAGCAAGTGGTTAAAAATGAAAAACGTCAAAGTGTTGACAATCGTCCTTATGGTCATACATTTTATGTAATTGATAAAAACTTATATCCTGAAGGTCATCCTTACAGTTGGGAAGTGATAGGTTCGTTAGAAGATTTACAAAACGCAACCCTTCAAGACGTTAAAGATTTTTACAATCGTTGGTATGTTCCAAACAATGTAACCCTAACTATTGCTGGAGATTTTGATGTTGCTCAAGCCAAACAATGGGTTGAAAAATATTTCAGTGAAATAAAACAAGGTGACGATATTCCAAAAATGGAAAAGCAACCCGTTACACTATCTGAAACAAAAAAACTATACTATGAAGATAATTTTGCTCGTGCACCTCAATTAACCTTAACATGGCCTGGAGTTCATAACTATCATCCAGATTCTTATGCTTTAGAAGTTTTAGCCACTTACCTATCTCAAGGAAAAAAAGCTCCACTATACAAAGTGTTGGTTGAAGATGAAAAATTATCTGATAACGTCAATGCGTTTCAATACAACTCTGAAATTGCTGGACAGTTTATGATGCAAGTTACTGCGTTTTCCGATACCAATTTGCAAAACGTCCTTAGTGGTATTAATGAAGGTTTGGCAAAATTTGAAGCTGAAGGTATTTCAGAAACTGATTTAAATCGTATAAAAGCTGGACAAGAAACTAGTTTTTACAATAGTTTATCAAGTGTGTTAGGTAAAGGATTTCAATTGGCGCAATATGAAATTTTTGCGGGAGATCCAGGATTCGTCAACCAAGATGTAAAAAACATCCTCGCTGTTACTGCAGATGATGTGATGCGTGTTTATAACACTTATGTAAAAGACAAACATTTTGTAGCAACGAGTTTTGTTCCAAAAGGTCAAAAAGAGTTAGCACTCAACGATTCAAAGTTAGCTGATGTAGTAGAGGAGCCAATTGTTGATGGTGCTGAAGAAACCTTTGATGCTAGTATTGCTGCTGAATATGAAAAAACACCTTCAAGATTCGATAGAAGCATTGAGCCTCCTTATGGTGAAAGTCCAGATGTAAAAGTACCAGATGTTTGGAAAGATGAGTTGTCTTCTGGTATCAAAGTGTTTGGTATTGAGAACAATGAAGTACCCTTAGTACAATTTGAAATCCAATTACGAGGTGGAATGTTATTGGAAAACCAAGAAAAAATTGGTGTTTCAAATTTATTAGCAGACCTTATGACCAAAGGAACAGCCTCTAAAACACCTGAAGAACTTGAAAATGCTATTGAAACTTTAGGTGCTTCTATAAATGCTAGAGCTTCAAAAGAAAACATCATTATTTCTGGAAATACATTGGCCAAAAATTATGATAAAACAATGGCATTAGTTCAGGAAATTCTGTTGCAACCACGCTGGGACGAAAAAGAATTCGATCTATTAAAGCAAAGTACTTTAGCTCAAATAGAGCGTCAAAAAGCACAACCAAACAGTATTGCTAATAATCAATTTGACAAATTAATCTATGGCGAAAATCATATTTTATCACATGATAATTTAGGCACTAAAGCTTCAGTAAATGCCATTACAATAGCTGACTTAAAAGCCTATTACGATAATTTTGTGTCTCCAAGTATTGCTAAGTTTCATGTGGTTGGAGCTATTTCTAAAGATAAAGTCACAAGTTCATTAGCCGATTTAAATAGCAAATGGACTCCTAAAACAGTTGAGTTTCCAAATATTGCAGATCCTGTAGCACCTGACGCATCTAAAGTTTATTTTTATGATGTTCCAGGAGCAAAGCAATCGGTTCTTAGTTTTGGATATCCAGCTCTTGCAGCAACTGATGCTGATTATTATCCAGCCTCATTATTAAATTACAGATTAGGAGGCGGAGGTTTCGCTTCTCAATTAACGCAACAATTGCGTGAAGGCAAAGGCTATACTTATGGCATTGGTTCAGGATTTTCAGGTTCAACTATTAAAGGTGCTTTTCAAATTTCAAGTGGTGTACGTTCAAATGTAACCTACGAATCAGCCAGTTTGGTAAAAGAAATACTAGAAAATTATGGTAAAAACTATAACGAGAATGATTTAGAGGTCACTAAAGGTTTCATGATTAAAAGTACAGCCAGAGCTTTTGAAACCTTACGCAGCAAATTAAATATGCTTACCAACATTAGTAATTATGGTTATGCAGACGACTATGCCAAGCAACGTGAGGCCATTGTAAAGGCTATGACAGTTGAAGATATCAAAGCTTTGGCAGAAAAATATTTAAATCCGGAAAAAATGATTTATCTTGTAGTTGGAGATGCTGCTACTCAAATGAGTAAATTGGAAGGTTTAGGATTTGGTAAGCCAGAATTACTAAACGAAATTGAAATAGAAGAAACAATTCAGCAATAATAATAAAAACTAAACATCATGGCAACATTAAAGAAAGAAGACATTAATCAAGAGGTTTTTAACCTTTATGACGAATACGCCCACAACAAAATTGACAGGCGTCAATTCGCTGAAAAATTATCTTTATATGCTATAGGTGGACTTACAGTTAGTTCTTTAATGAGTTTTATGATGCCTGATTATCAAGAAAAAATTCAAGTTCAGGCTAACGATCCAAGATTGGATTCAGGTTTTATTGAATACGACTCACCAAAAGGTGGTGGTACCATAAAAGGCTTATTATCACAACCAGCTGGAAATACAGCAAAACTTCCAGGAGTTGTTGTAGTGCATGAAAACAGAGGTCTTAATCCGCATATAGAGGATGTTGGACGACGTACTGGTCTTGAAGGTTTTATTTCATTAGCACCTGACGCACTAACACCATTAGGTGGTTATCCAGGAACTGACGACGAAGGTAGAGAAATGCAACGTAAAAGGGATCGTGGTGAAATGCTTGAAGATTTTATTGCAGCTTACACTTATTTGAGTAATCATCCTAATTGCGATGGTAATATTGGTGTTGTTGGTTTCTGTTTCGGTGGTTGGATATCCAACATGATGGCTGTTCGTGTTCCTGAACTAAAAGCTGCTGTTCCCTTTTATGGTGGACAACCAGAGGATGAAGATGTGCCAAAAATAAACGCTGCCTTAATGTTACAATATGCTGGTTTGGATGAAAGAGTAAATGCTGGATGGCCAGATTATGAAAAGGCATTAAAAGCTAATAATAAAGAATACGTTGCTCATTTTTATCCTGATACTAATCATGGTTTTCATAACGATACAACACCTCGTTATGACAAAGAGGCTGCAACATTGGCTTGGCAACGAACGGTTGATTTTTTTAAAGAGAAGTTGAAATAAAAACATATTAATGAAACATATAACTTTTATACTTTGTTTACTTCTTACTTCAGCAATTACTTTTGCCCAAGGCGAAGGTGATGACTATGGAACAGAATTAAAAACCTCTTTTGGCATTAAAGCTGGTTACAATAATATCCAGATGAAAATAGAAGACCAAGGACGTGATTATGTGCAACGCGAAGCTGGTATTTATGTTGGAGCTTTTGTTAATTTTCCAACATCTGAAACGTTTAGTGTACAACCTGAGGTAATCTATAGTTCGTCTAGATACAACATAAATGATAACATTGACTTCATCCATATTCCAGTATCATTGAAATTTGAATTGGCTAATAATTTTACTGGATTTATTGGACCTGAAGGTCAGTTTTTATTAGGTATTGGAGATGTTGACACAGACTTGTTCAACAATTTTATGTTTGGTTTCTTTTTTGGAGCAAATTATGAAGTAGCACCACATTTTTTCATTGAAGCCAGACCTTACTTTGCTTTAAGTAGGTTATTGGATAATGGTCCTGGAATATCAAGAAAAATGAATACGCTTCAAGTTGGATTGGCTTATCAGTTTTAAACTACTTCGGCTTATAAATCAACCCTTCAACTGCGCTCAGGATGCCATGACTTCTGCATAAAGATCAAAGTCAGCTGCATCAGTAATTTTTACTTTGGTAAATTCTCCTGTTTTTAAATAGGTCTTGGTAGCATCAATAAGAACTTCATTATCAACATCTGGTGAGTCAAATTCGGTACGACCAACAAAATAATCACCTTCTTTTCTATCAATAACTACTTTAAACTCCTTACCTATTTTCTCTTGATTGAGTTCCCAAGAGATTTGTGATTGGATTTCCATAATTTCATTGGCACGCTCTTGTTTCACTTCTTCAGGTACATCGTCCTCCAAGCTATAGGCATGTGTGTTTTCTTCATGCGAATAAGTAAAACAACCTAAACGTTCAAAACGCATTTCTTTAACCCATTCTTTAAGCGTTTGGTAATCCTCTTCTGTTTCTCCTGGATACCCAACAATCAACGTTGTTCTGATGGTCATTTCTGGAACTTTTGCTCTGAACTCTTTTAAGAGTTTTGTTGTTTTTTCTTTGGTAGTTCCACGACGCATACTTTTTAAAATAGAGTCGCTAATATGTTGCAATGGAATGTCTAAATAGTTACAAATTTTTGGCTCACGTTTCATTACATCTAACACATCCATTGGAAAACCAGTTGGAAATGCATAGTGCAAACGAATCCATTCAATACCATCAACCTTTACTAGCGCTTCAAGTAATTCGGCTAAGTTTCGTTTCTTATATAAATCAAGACCATAATAGGTTAAATCTTGAGCAATCAAAATCAATTCTTTAACACCATTGGCTGCTAATTTTTCTGCTTCAACTACAATCTCTTCAATTGGTGTGCTTTTATGTTTTCCTCGCATTAAAGGAATAGCGCAAAAACTACAAGGTCTATCACAACCTTCAGCAATTTTTAAGTAAGCATAATTTTTTGGTGTTGTGGTTAAGCGTTCTCCAATAAGTTCATGCTTGTAATCTGCTCCTAATGCTTTTAGTAAACTTGGTAATTCTGTGGTTCCGAAATACTGATCTACATTTGGAATTTCTTTTTGCAAATCTGGCTTATAACGCTCACTCAAACAACCTGTTACAAATACTTTATCAACATCTCCTGCTTCTTTTTTTTGCATAAATTCCAAAATGGTATTCACACTTTCTTCCTTAGAATTATTAATAAAACCACAGGTATTTATCACTACAATATTGCCTTCTTCTTCATGCACAACGTCTTTACCATTAGCTTTCAGTTGTCCCATTAACACTTCGCTATCGTAAACATTTTTACTACAACCAAGCGTTACTACATTGATTTTGTTCTTTTTAAGTGATTTTGTTCTCATATTCATTTCCCACGAAAGTGGGAATCTTTTTTATTAACAGCTATTACCTAATTTTCAGGCTGCAAAGATACGTAATGATTGTCAATAATGATTTACATTGTTAAACCTTTCATATATTTGATAGTCATAAATAAAAGCTTGATAATGAAAACCTCAATCTACTTTTTAGCATTTATATTGCTTTTCACCTGCTCTTCTACTGATGATAGCACTTCTGATAATGACCCTCCTGAAGACACTGAAATTTATTTTCCACCGAATGATAGTGATATATGGGAAACCGAATCAGCAAGTGATTTGGGTTGGAATACTGATGAAATTGAACCACTAATTGATTTCCTTGAAGAAAAAAACACTAAAAGTTTTATCATTCTTTACAATGGTAAAATTGTGATTGAACGTTATTTAAACGATCACTCTGCTTCGGCTTCATGGTATTGGGCAAGTGCTGGAAAAACGCTAACCTCAACCGTTTCAGGAATTGCGCAAGACGAAGGCTTATTAAATATAAACAACAAAGTGTCGGACTACTTAGGTACTGCTTGGACGAGTGCTCCTTTAGACAAAGAAAATCTTATTACTTGTAAAAACTTATTGTCTATGGATTCTGGCTTAGATGATGGTTTAGGTGATGATGTGTCTCCAGAAAATCTGCAATATATTGCAGATGCTGGAGATCGTTGGGCTTATCACAATGTCTATGTAAAAATGCAAGATGTGGTTGCAGAAGCAAGCAATTCAACATGGACTTCCTATTTTAATGCTAAATTAAGAGATAAAATAGGGATGTCTGGCACTTGGATTCCACTTGGTGATTTGAGTGTGTATTGGAGCAATACAAGAAGCATGGCTCGCTTTGGGCTCCTAGTCTATGCAAAAGGCAAATGGGAAGATGATATTATTGTTTCAGAAAGTTTTTTAAATGAGGCTACAAACACCTCTCAAAATATCAATGAAGCTTATGGTTATTTGTGGTGGTTAAATGGTAAATCATCATTCCATTTACCTCAATCTCAATTAGAATTTCCAGGGAAACTTATACCTAATGCTCCTGATGACATGCATGCAGCATTAGGTAAAAATGACCAAAAAATCTATGTTGTACCTAGTAAAAAATTGGTAGTGATTAGAATGGGAAATGCTGCAGACGATGAAAACTTTGCGCTTTCAACATTTGATAATGAGTTGTGGGAAAAAATAAATGCTGTTATTAATTAATCATAGTTTTTTGGTAAACGTCTCTTCTTTGTGGCTTGTTCATATGTATAAGCGTATTCAAGTAATTGTTTTTCCGATAATCGTTTGCCAATAAAGGTCAATCCTTTGGGTTTGCCATTTGCTTCATAACCCATTGGAACAGTAATCGCAGGATATTCAGCAACTGCTGCTAAACCAGCGTGATAATTATTAATGGATAAAAAACCATCTAATTTATTTGCTTTCTGTGGTTGATCAAAAAAAGCTTTGCCTATATAGTTAAGCGAATCTTTTATTCGTTTTAAGGAAATTTCATCACCTTCATCGGCAACAATACCATTAAACAACTTTTGTCCATAAGGCATTATATCTAAAGAATCGGTTTTATTAAATTCAATAACATCTGAAACGGACTTTACCTCGATTGTAGGATTTGCATAATTGCTTAGATACTGAGGTAAATCTTTTTTCATGTCTAAATTTAAGAGACTAATAAAGTTTGGAAGTTGTCTTGCGCCTTCTTCTACTTCAACAATCTTTGCTCCTAATGCCTTTAAATCTTCTATCGCTGCAACATATAAGGAATCTGTGAGAAGACGTTTAAAAGCACCAAATCGTTTTCCATGAAGCGATTTAGATTGTGGTAAGTCCTCGTAATAAAATCCATTGAGCCACAATGCATAAATTGATTTGGAGTCTGATAAATCTTCACCAAACATAGCGTCTAAAACAATGGCATTATCAATCACATGTTTGGTCATTGGTCCAGCAGTATCGAGGGTTGATGAAATTGGTACTAAACCACTTCTACTGACTAATCCAATTGTTGGCTTGAGTCCGACAATCGAATTTGCACTTGATGGCGATAAAATTGAGCCTGAGGTTTCACTTCCAACGGCAGCTACAGCAAAGTTGGCAGCCATAGCAACTCCACTTCCAGAACTCGAACCTCCTGTGTCAAAAACACGACGACCATAAGGATTTAAGGTTTGTCCACCAATAGCACTATAGCCACTTGGACAATCACCACAAAAGAAATAAGCCCATTCGCTCAAATTAGTTTTTCCTAAAATAATGGCGCCTTGTTTTTTTAATTGCTGAACGATAAAAGCATCCTCAGTTACATTGTCTTTCAAAACCACAGCACCTGCCGTTGTTGGCATTCCAGAAGCATTGATATTGTCTTTTAACAAAATTGGCATGCCGAAAATAGGATGTGGTGCATCAACAAATCTGGTTTTATCAGCTTGTTTAGCTTGTTCAATAACATTTGGATTTATGGAAATGACTGAGTTTAACGACAAATCATTTTCCCTATCAAACTTTCTAATGCGATAGAGGTAAAACTTAGTGAGCTTTTCGTAATTCAACTTTCCATCAGCAATATGTTTTTGAAGTGTTGGAATATCTTGCTCAAGGATGAGTGGCTTTAAGGTTTCATAATCATTTTCTGAAAAGCTTTTTAATTGACTTTCTAACCGACTCCAAAGTTGAGAAGTGTTGATATACTTAGAATCTAAAACTTTGAATTCTCTAAAATCTTTAACTTCAGCATCTTTAAATGTAGTCACACC
>JAUIGO010000048.1 GCA_030429955.1 Bacteroidia bacterium | reverse complement strand
CTCCATCCCTATTATTATCATTTACTCTTTTATTTACTGCTTTCCAAATTAAGGCCCAAACCTATGCCAAAAATGGCATGGTGGTGTCTGCAAGTAAAATTTCCTCACAAACAGGAGTTGATATTTTACAACAAGGTGGCAATGCTGTTGATGCAGCCATAGCAACTGCGTTTTCTCTTGCAGTAACACATCCAACTGCTGGCAATATTGGAGGTGGTGGTTTTATGGTATTTATGAATGCTCAAGGCGAAACCACAACTATAGATTTTAGAGAAAAAGCACCTCTAGCGGCTTCAGAAACCATGTTTTTAGATGAAGAAGGTAATATCAAAGACAACAGTAACCATAAAGGCTTGCTAGCTGTTGGAGTTCCAGGAACTGTAGCAGGTTTGTATCTAGCACATCAGAAATATGGGAAATTGCCTTGGAAAGATTTAGTGCAACCAGCTATTGATTTAGCCGAAAACGGCTTTGCGCTTAATTGGGATTTGTTTGGTGCAGCTCAATATTTTAGTGGAATTGCCGAAGAATATCCTTTTATGGCAACATATTTTAATAATGAAAAAGGAGAGCTTACGCAACCCAATGAGATATGGAAACAAAAAGCTTTGGCCAATACGCTTAAAAAAATTAGAGATCATGGTCGTGATGGATTTTACAAAGGTGAAGTTGCTCAAAAAATTGAAGACTATATGAAAGCCAATGGTGGTATTATTACCACTGAAGATCTAGAAAAATACGATGCCATAGAACGTAAACCAATAAAAGGCACTTATAAAGGTTATGACATTTATGGGATGCCGCCTCCAAGTTCTGGCGGTGTTGCACTTATTGAAATGATGAATCTTATGGAATTGGTTGATTGGGAGAATATTGAATTCAACTCAACAGAATATGTACATATTGTTGCCGAAGCTATGCGAAGAGCTTTTGCCGATAGAGCTGAATTTTTAGGCGATCCAGATTTTAATTTAGACATGCCAATCGATCGATTAACCTCTAAAGAACATGCTAAAAAGCGATTTGCAAACCTAAACATGGAAAGAGCATCTGTAAGCGATTCTACAAAATTTGGGCAAATTTATGATGGCACCAACACAACCCATTTTTCAGTCATCGATAAAGATGGAAATGCCATTTCGCTTACATACACACTCGAAAATGGTTATGGTGTGAAAATGGGCTCCAAAGAACTTGGCTTTATTTTTAATAACGAAATGGGAGATTTCAATCCTGTTCCTGGAGTAACAACATCTGGTTGGCAAATAGGTACAAAACCTAATTTAGTAGCTCCTCAAAAACGCATGCTATCTAGCATGTCTCCTACCATTGTGGCCAAAGATGGTAAACCTTATTTAATTATAGGAAGTCCTGGAGGACGAACCATTATCAATACTGTGTTTCAAACCACTTTGAATGTTTTGGAGTTTAATATGCGAATTGATAAAGCTATTGAAGCCATGAAAATCCATCATCAGTGGTCACCAGACGTCATTTCTTTTGAAGAACATTTAATGTCGCCAGACACTCGAAAAGCTTTAGAAAAAATGGGACATACCTTACGCGCAACAGGAGGTTTAGGCGCATTAATGGGAATCACTATAAATCCTGAAACAGGCATCATAACAGGAGCATCAGACTCTTCAAGACCTGAAGGTGCAGCAATTGGCTACTGATTTTAATTTTTAATGTCAGGTTGAGCGCAGTCGAAACCTTAGGTATTCTTAGCTTTTCTTTCCCTTTCGACTGCGCTCAAGGTGACAAACATAAAATTAGAATTTTTTTTATTCCAAATTCTCACTATTTAACAAAAAATTAGTTGTAGATATAAAATAGTTTTATTTACTTTGCATTTCAAAGTACTTTTAATATGAAATCAAAAGATTATCTAAAAGACCTCAACGAGATTAAACATCTCATGAATAAATCATCACGCTTTATGTCGCTCAGTGGATTGTCTGGTATATTGGCTGGCATCTATGCCTTAACTGGTGCATTTTTTGTAAATAGGATAATTAACAATATTAAGGAAGCATCTAATACTTTCGAAAGTTTTGTGATAAGCTACAACTCAGTAATAACATTAATTCTAATAGCTTTTGGAGTTTTATTTCTTTCAATAATAACTGCAATATATCTTAGCTGGCGTAAAGCAAAAAAACATAATGAAAGTCTTTGGGATGCAACCTCAAAACGCTTGCTGATTAATTTCATGATACCATTAATTACTGGAGGTTTTTTTATTATTTTTTTAGTAGAAAAAGAAATGTTTACCCTTGTTGCCCCTCTTACACTTGCTTTTTATGGTCTCGCTCTTGTAAACGCCAGTAAATATACGTTAGGATATATTCGTTATTTAGGATTAACCGTAATTACCCTTGGTCTAATATCCTTATGGTTTTTAGGTTATGGCTTACTTTTTTGGGCTTTAGGTTTTGGTGTTTGCCATATTATTTATGGTGCTTTGATGTATTTGAAATACGATAGAAAATAATTAAAAACAATAGAAATGATAACACAAAACAAACGCCTTTTTGGCATAATGACTTCGGCAGCAGTTTTATTGCTTATGCCATTAATAGCTATGCAATTTAGTGATGAAGTTAATTGGAAATTAGCTGACTTTGTAATCGCAGGAGTTTTATTACTCGGAACTGGACTAATCTGTGAATTTGTTATGAGAAAAGTAAAGAAAAAAGAAAATCGAATTGCCTTAATTGCTGTAATAATCGCTTTATTATTACTGATTTGGGCAGAACTAGCCGTTGGCATTTTTGGCACACCTTTGGCTGGAAGTTAGAAATATAAAAAGAGACATTCCTACTTTCGTAGGAAATAATATGGGATTAATTACAAACATAAATAAAGCTTTTGATCATCGTATTAGATTAGGCATCATGTCTATTTTAATGGTGAATGAGCATGCCGATTTTAATACACTGAAAGAGTTACTTGATGCAACTGATGGTAATTTAGCTAGTCATTTAAAAGCTCTTGAAAAAGAAGAGTTCATTAACATTGAAAAGCAGTTTATTGGCAAAAAACCAAACACGCGTTACAGTGCTACAAAAACTGGCACTAAAGCTTTTAAAGAACACATAGATGCTTTAGAACGCATTATTAATAAACAGAAATAAAAAAATTTATTAATCTACTTTGAAATTCAAAGTAAAAAATTAATCAACATGAAACATCTAACAATTATTATTGCTTCTATTTTGTTTAGCACTTTATTTTATAATCAAAAAATTGGACTCAACCTTTCAATTTTTAGCATTATTAGTATTCTTATATTGTTAGTTAGCAATACACAAAAATTCAGAAATAAAACAACCATAATTTATACGCTCATATATCTCCTTACTGCTGCATTGGTATTTATCCAACATACAAGTTTATCAATTCTTGCAAATGTTTTAGCATTAATAACTTTAGTAGGAAGTGTGAGAGAATCAAAATCGTCAATATATGTGCAATGGTACAATGGCATCTACACTAGCATTGCAGGTTACATTCATAGAAATTTATACAAAATAGATAATGAAGAAAAAGAAACTTCCAAAAAGGATATCGATGTACTGCATTTAGCTAAATTAGTTGGTATACCATTGATGTTTATTACAGTTTTCATTGTGCTTTACAGAAATGGGAATCCCATTTTTAGCGATCTGATTTCAAAAATAGATTTTAGTTTCATTAATCTAAAATGGATATTATTTACAGTTTTAGGCTATTATTTATTCAGTAATATCTTTAGTCCTGTTCAAGTTGATTTTGCCACCAATAAAGACCTACAAACTGGAAATATATTACAACAAAGTGAAACTTTTTCGACTGAAATATTAGTAAAAGAAAAACAATTAGGTACTATTCTGTTATTATTACTCAACATTCTTATTGTTTTCTATTTAACTACAGATATTATTTCATTGAACACAATAAAATGGACTGAAGCTCCTATGCTTTCAAGTCAAGTTCATAATGGAATAAATGCTTTAATTGCTTCAATACTAATTGCAATTGTAATAATACTCTACTTTTTTAGAGGAAACCTAAACTTTTATGAGAATAATAAAACACTCAAAAACCTAGCTTTTACATGGATAATTCTAAATACAATTCTCGTTATACTAATTGCAGCTAAAAACTATAATTACATAACTGCGTTTGGACTAACCTACAAACGTATTGGAGTTAACGTATATCTTTTTCTAACTCTTATTGGGTTAATCACCACGTTTTTAAAAGTTTCAAAAGTTAAAAATCTTTGGTTTCTATTTAGAATAAATACACAAACAGCGTTTGTATTATTAATGATTCTAAGCGTTGTTAATTGGGACAATTCCATAACAAAATACAACATCAATCATGCTCAATCATTAGACCTCAATTACCTGATTAATTTGTCAGATAATAATGCTGTATTGCTTAATGAGTACAGAAAATCAAATAATCTTGGCTCAAACCAAAGTAATAGGATAATTACCAAACATCGAAACTTTGTATATAAATTGAATAGTCGCAATTGGCAAGAATATACATATTCTAATTTTGAGTTAAAATCTTTAGCTAATACTTCAAGGAACAATGAATATTTTAAGTAATATAGGAAAGTCTTCACTGTTGGCGATGAGCATATTTTGGGTTATTAATCTTACCTATGATTTTAATTGGGATTATATTCCATTTGTTTTTCTATCATTAATCCCAATATATTTTTGTTGTGCAATTGTTATATTATTAACCATTTGTCCAATATTTTGGTTTTCGGTTTCAGAAGGATTTAACAGGCAACAAATTTTTAAAACCTATTTCCCAATATATGCCATAATAATATTTGGCTTATGCAGTTACGGCATTTATAAAACTAAAACAGATGCTTTTGCAATAAGTTTTTTTGTTTCGGCTTATATATCCACACTCCACTCTTGGATGTGGTTTGTTAAACCAAAAAAAGTAAACCAAAATGAGCAAACAACACTTTGTAAATAAAGACTCCATAGTCAAGCAAATTTGGGGAAAAAGTGACACTATCCTCTTCATTTTTGCTGGTGCTTCAGCTGAGTTTGCACTTAACAAAGCAGTAGATTGGTTGTATTTTACAGGAAAGTTACCAGCAGATCCTATTGGCAGATTGTTCACTACTGTTTCGTGTGCAAGACAAATTGTATTTTCGGACAAAGAAAGTGCTAAACATGCTATTGACACCATGACTAAAATTCACTCTAATGTTGAAACAAAACGTGGTTACAACATTCCTGATTGGGCTTATAGAGATGTGCTTTTCATGCTCATTGATTATTCCATTAGAGCTTATGAGTTATTGGAACGTAAACTCACCTTAAATGAAAAAGAGGAAGTCTTTAATGTGTTTTACAAAGTAGGTTTTGGTATGAATATTAAAGGTTTACCAAAAACCTTCAATGAATGGGAAACCATGAGACACAATCACCTGGAAGAAAACTTAGAGCATAGTAATTATACCTCTGATTTATATAAGCAGTATCATAAGCATTTAGGGTTTTTAAGATATCAAGTGTTATTAGAAACGCAAAAGCTGTTAGTTCCTAATGAAGTTTATAATTTACTTTCTTTTAAAAGAAAATCCATTATAAAACCTTTAATTATAGTTTACAAATGGAGCAGACATTTTCAATTGGATTGGATACTTAAAGCCATACTTTTACCTCCTCAATATAAAACTCAAATAAATTCGTTAGATATTTCAAACTCAGCACTAGCCTTTAAATGACATTTAAAAAAACATATTTTATTCTTTTCCTAATTCTATTTTTAATTGAAGCAAGCATTGCCTATTTTTTAAAAACAGGATTTATTCGTCATACCTTTGGCGATTTTTTAGTTGTCATCTTATTGTATTGTTTGCTTAAGAGTTTTTTAAATGCAAAGCCAATAACTATGGCTATTATAGTGCTCGTTATCTCTTTTATTATTGAGTTTCTACAACTCACGCCTTTTCTAGAATGGTTTAATTTACATGACAACACTTTTGCCAAAATCATATTAGGAAGTACGTTTCACATCTCTGATTTAGTGGCTTATACACTTGGTGTTATCACCATAATTATTGCTGAATCAAAGTTAAAACAAACTAATTTCTAACCGTTCCAGTAAACACACTGGCTTTGGAGTTATAAGGATTTCCTGATGATCTTCTGTGCGTAATCACTTGACCACAATGCCACAAAGCATCAGCAATTGGTCCATTGATTTGATTCCAAAAAGGATATTCAGTATTTCCGTTTTCGCCTTTAAACACAATTTTAAATTGACTTAAATCATCTGTAGAGCGAAAAATATCAGCCGCTTGTTTCAACATATTTAATGTCAAAGCTCGTTTTTCATCAAAACTCATGCCTTTAGTATCCAACGGTTCATTCACTTTTTTTAATGCAGAAAGCAATACAATATTAGTAAGACCCAAAATATGATCAACAGTGTCTCCTGTTGTTCTAGCATCTTCGCTTGGTTTAAAAGCCAGATCTTCGGCTCGTAAACCTTCTGTTGCCCAATAATATCTGAATCCTAAACCATCAATCATTCTCGCCACCACAGTTCCTTCATTATAATCTGAAGGATACTCTGGAATTTCATAATATGGTAATTGATCGTTTTGAGCGTTAGATGTGTTCATAAAAAGTAGTGAGATTATAAAAAGTGCTGATTTTATTTTCATCGCTTTAGTTTTTTGATTTGAGCTTAAAGTTATTAATAAAATCCTAATAAAAGTAAAACCCCTTCAAGATTACTCCTGAAGGGATCTACCGAATTAAGAACCAACTATTAAAATTGGTAACCAACCTTTTTCTTAATTCATTGCACTACTACTATCATCATCTTATTGTTTAGTTAGCATTATCTGATTTTGTGTTGGTCCAGCTCCACAATCGCCCAAAGTGTTTTCGGTAAAGTTGATAAGGATTACGGAGTCATCATTCTCATTATATGTTGTTGATGTTTCTCCTGGATCTAACTGGATTCCTAATGAACATTGTAACCCTGTTCCTTGAGCTGCATCAAAAATGACATTACCACAAACCAAATCAAACTGATAAGGTGCTGTATTTCCAAAGCCTGCACCTGGAAGCCAATCAGCAGAAAAAGTTCGTTTTGTTGGAGAACTGCCAATGGTTAAAGCAACTGTTTCATTGAAGCTTGTTCCAAATGCTCCACCAATGGTTGTGGTTAAAGCATAGGTCCCAACAGCATATGTGTCTGCAACTGGACACACTAAAGGTGCATTGTATTGAAATGGTGACACATAAAAAGGGTTTGTAGTATCCTCAATATTTGTTCCTGAATTAATAGTTGAAAATGTTCTTCCATCTGTAAGGACTAACTCATATCTAAACACAAACAAATCTGTCGCTGCCAAATCTGAAGGATTCAAATTCATAAAACTTGATATCTCATTAGCTGTTATAATATGTGTTATTCTAGGTCTACCTGTAGAGGTATCAAAATCTGAAGCTTCAAATGTTTGATAAAATGTTTCAGCTACAGAAACGTCTGTACCTTCAACTGTATTATCAATAAAAGATGCGTATACATCAACTCTACTTAATAATGCTCCACCTTCCTCATCAACTTCCTCAAGAGTGACCTCAAATTGAGCCGAATTGATATCATTCAAATTAAGGTTTGCGTCCAAAGCAATGGTTTTTAACCAAGCTCCATTATTATTCTCATCATAGAAATTGTTAGGATCAGAACTTTCATCACAAGAAAACATTGTGACAAGCATTACTAAAACTATATATTTTAAATTTTTCATCTGTCTTGTGTTTAAGGTTATTAGTTATCCCAAAAAATTTGATAAATCGTTGGGTTTTTCTGGTCTGGTGCATTCTGATTCAAGTTAATTTCTCTTTGTGGCCAGAAGAAAGACACTTGGTAAGGACTATTTAAAACCGTTTGGCTGTCTAACAAAGGGAAACCATCTCCATTATCTAATTGATATTCTGGTGAAGGCCCACTTGGATCTGCCAAAACAGGATAGCCTGTACGTCTGTAATCGTTATACTGATCAAAGGAATCACCAAAAGTAGCCACCCATTTTTGAGTCATAATAATTTCCAGTTGCTTTTCAGGTCCTGTAGCACCATATTCAGAAATCACATTACTTATAAACGTATTTACAGCAGATGAACCACTTAAAGTAGGAACAGATTGTGTTGTTCCAGTTCCCGCAACAACTTCATCAACTTTTGAAAAACTTGCAGTCATGGCTTCATTTAATTTTGAACTTGCATTTCCAGCCAATAAACCAACTTGTATTAACTCGGCTTGTATGTATAAGAACTCGTCATAAGTTAGAATTCTGTGAGGCGCAATACCTGTTCCACTTCCAATACCTATAGTTGGTCCTGAGCCATCATCATAAAATCCTCCACATGGAAAAATTCCTGGAAATGATGCTGAATTCTGTACAGCATGATCTCTATCTGGACCAATACTACCAAAACGAATACTGAAAAATCCAGTGCTTGCATCCCAATAATCTGCTTTTGGGTTACCTGTAGACACATCACCTTGATCTGGAGGAAACTCTCCTGGAGTTAATTGGTTTACAATGTAATACGGAATACGAGGATCTGGATTTCCGTTGTGAATGTTTGGATTCCAACCCTTTAAAATCTCATAAAACCAAGGGCTTAAATAGTAAGATACTTGAGTACCTCCATAAGCTGCTAAGTAAAGTTGATTACGCTCATCACGTGGTGATTGTACAGAAGTATGGTTAAACTGAAAGTCATCAGCACTTGAAGTGAAGAAGTTGTTTTCAGAAACCAAAGCATTAAAATCTGAAGCATTAAATAAACTTGACAATCGAATTTGATTGTATAATTTCAGTTTAAATGTGTTTGCAAATTTAGTCCATTTACTTGTGCTTCCTCCATAGAACAAATCGTCAGTTGTAGGTACATTAAGTCCTGCCGAACTATTGATGTTTACTTTGGCTAGATCGATCATGTCAAGTACACTTTGGTATATGGCTTGCTGATCATCAAAAACAGGACTCACTGTACCTTCTTCTAATAATGTAGCTTCTGTATAAGGAACATCTCCCCATAAATCTACAGCCACTGACATTAAGTATGCTTTCAATAACTGTGCTACTCCAACATATACCATATCGCCACTTTCATTAGCTTGTGAGATTAAGGATTCTATGTCTGTAAGGGTTAAATAAATATTATTCCATTCGTTTTGCAGAATGATTGACGCAGCAGTTACACCATATTGATCTGCTTGACCTCTTGCTGTAAATTGATGCGTGTAAACTGATGTAAAATCGCCACTTAGATTATTAAAATCTGTTGAAGCAGAAACACCTAATTGGATATTTGTGAGCAGTTGGCTTAAAGGCGCAACCGTTGGATTATCTGTATCAGTATTAACATCCAAATAGTCTTCACAGCTAACAGCGAGCATTACTATGACAAGTAGTGGTGCTATTATTCTTTTTGTTGTTATATATTTTAAATATTTCATGTTGAATGTTTTTAAAAGGTTATGTTAATTTTCATACCATATCGCTTTGAACTAGGAGCTGATGCAATTTCAACACCTTGAACTCTGGTAGAACCAAAAGCTGTAACATCTGGATCAAAATTGGTGTACTTAGGCACATTTGGTGCAAAATACCAGAGATTATTCCCAACTGCACTTAAGCTTATAGAACCAAAAGGTGTTTTTTCTAACCATTTTTTTGGAAAATCGTAACTTAAACTCAGTTCTCGTAATCTGTAAACTGTTCCATCGTAAACGGATGCTTCATCTACAGAATTAAGACCAAATGTATTTCCTCCAGGAGGTGAAAAGTAAAGATCATTCATAGTGATTTGTGTAGTGTTCGGAATTTGATTTCCATTACCATCCAAGATTGGATTACCACTATTATCTCCATAAAATCCAGGAATTATAAATGAGTGCTCCCTGTTTTCGGTATCTCTAGTAACTCCTCTTCCTAGCAAAGCTGGAATACTTGTTGAATGAACATCTCCTCCTTCTTTCCAATCAACTTGTGCTTTTAAATTAAAGCCTTTATAAGAAATATTATTAATAAAGCTCATTTTAAAATCTGGATTAGGATCTCCAATAATTCCATTTTGCAAGTCCTGAACAATACCTCCTCCTGCTTGATTAATGAGATAGTTTCCATCATCATCTCTAGCAAATCGAGAACCATAAAACACGCCAAAAGGCTGACCTACAATTGCATGAGGCACTTCATTTGCATTGAATTGAATACGCTCTAAACCTTCAACCAATTCTGTTACTTCATTTTTGTTTTGAGTAAACGTTGTATACAATGACCATTTGAAATTATCGGTTTGAATAGGTACTAAGGTTAAACCTACTTCAATACCCTTATTTTGAATTTCTCCAATGTTTGTATTAAAGGTAGTGTAACCACTTGTTGCTGGTACGCTTACAGCCGAAATTAAATCTGTTGTTGTTTTTTGATACCACGTAAAATCTAAAGCAATACGTCGTTTAAAAAATTCTAAATCTGTACCAATTTCCAATTCGTTGGTAAACTCAGGTGTAATTTCTTGATCACTCAAAGTAGCTGGGTTTCCAACAACAGGAATTCCCGAATACGGATTACCTTGAACAAAAGTTCTATTTAAAAACTCTGCAGAAGCATCACGTCCAGCCGAAGCATATCCAGCTCTTATTTTTCCAAAGGTCAATACATCGCTCTCTAATGCCAGTGCATCAGTAAAAATAATAGATGTACTTATAGATGGATAAAAATAACTTTGATTGCTTTTTGGTAGTGTTGAACTCCAATCGTTACGTCCTGTAGCCGTTAAGAATAAATAATTTTTATAGGATAAGCCAAGTTCGGCAAATGCTCCTATAGTTCTATCTCTTGTATAACTATCTGCAAGATTTGATACGTTTATAGCATTAGCCAATGTAAAAATATTTGGCAATGCAAACACAGTACCTAAATTTGCATTTCTAGTAAATGTGTTTTGCAAGGTATTCATACCTAGAATTCCTGTTAAACCAAGATCTTCTGTTAGTTCATAATCAAAATTTACTAGTAGAGTAGATTCTAAGTCTTCATTTATTGCTCTATCAGTTGTTAAAGACCCTAAACCATTGGCAGCACGAGAACCAATGTCTCTTATTTGTTCCCTATCTAAGGTGTATTTATTAAAACCAACTCTAAAAGATGTTGTAATGTTTTTATTAATTGGAAAGCTTACATTAACATTAGCTACAACACGATCTGTATTGGTTGTTATTTTATCATGCTTCCAAGACCAAAGCGGATGATCCCAACCGTTATTTGGTGTTACCGAAGCTCCTGTAACTGGGTGTTCATAAGGTAAAGACAAGTCCCAAGTTCTTCCTAACCAAAGTGCTCTTGCAAATGATGACGCAGAGCCATTAAACTGATTTTCTCCAAAAAAACCACCAATTTGTTCAGATTCTGTATAACTTAATGAAGCTCCTACACTTATATTATTGTCTAACTTATAGTTGCCTCCTGCACTTACAGAAGTCCTATTATAGGTGTTGAAAGGGATATATCCTTGCTGATCTAAATCTGAAATTGTTGCACTAAAACTTCCTTTCTCTCCTCCAACATTAAAGTTAATGGAGTTGTCAAATACAGTTCCTGTTTCAAAAAGGTTTTTTACATTATCTGGTTGTGCCACATAAGGAACTGTTGGCCCAAACATATCTGGAAAAGCATTTAACAAATTTGGCCACGTTGGAATGGTTGCTAAAGAATCAAAACGTGGTCCCCAAGAACCGTTTGAATTTGCATAACCAAAGTTAACTCCGTTTCCATAAGTGTTTTGATATTCAGGTAAGTTTGCAATATCTTCAAAATAAACACCTGAACTTACTGAAACACTCATTTTATTATTTGTGTTTCCTGAAGCCGAACCTGTTTTTGTAGTAATTACTATAACACCATCTGTAGCTCTAGAACCATATAAAGCTGCTGCGGCTGTACTTTTTAGCACACTTACTGAGGCAATATTATTTGGGTCTAATGTTGATAAACCTGACTCATAACCTCCTCCTCCAGTGGTTTGACTAGAAGTAGAAATTTGTGAATTATCATAGGCAATACCATCAACAATAATAAGTGGTTGTGAACTACCTGATAACGTAGTTGCTCCTCTAATATTAATTTGGTTTGCTGCTCCTGCGACTCCAGTTGATACGTTTACATTCACACCTGGAACTTTTCCATTCAATGAACGAATAAGATCTGGCTCAGAGTTTTCAACTATGTTTTCGGTTTCTACTTTGTTTACCGCATAACCTAAATTTTTCGGATTTCTTTTAATCCCAAAAGCTGTAACCACAACTTCATCTAGTGCTTGCGCATCTTCTTGCATTACAATATTTATAGTATTGCTTGCTCCTACTGTAACTTCTTGAGTTAATAAACCAACGTAGCTAAATACAAGTACATCTCCAACATTACTTTTAATGGTATAGTTGCCATCAAAATCAGTAAGAGCTCCAGTTGTGGTTCCCTTTACTAAAATGTTAACTCCAACAAGTGGAACGTTGTTAGTATCAGTAACATTTCCACTTACATTTTTTTCTTGGGCCAGCACAATTGTTATGTTAAAAAACAAGAGTAAGAGCCACACGTAGTAAGTTCTTTTCATAAAATAATTTTTAGTTATTAATTCAGTTTGACAACCAAAAAAAGCTTGAAGCAAAAATTTTATGAAGACTAATTCAAATAACTTCCTTTTTTGTAATGATGAAAACAAAGTTTAATGGAAGATCTTACATCAAGCCTTTTTGATTGATTGTGAAGTAAAGCAAGTAGTTTTACTGAATTTTTTGGGTAAGCCTTATAATAGTTAACATAAACCGAAGAAGATTTACTGCTAATTTACGCATGCAAAGTTCTGATAAACTGAGAAGGTGTTTGGGATAAGTGTTTTTTGAAGGATTTATTGAAAGTTACCTTGTTATTAAAGCCAACTTCATAGGCAACTTCAATAATATTTAAGTTATTAAACGTATCGCTTTTAAATATTTCCTGTGCTGCATTTATTCTGTACGTATTAATGAGCTCAAAGAAATTCATTCCAAAATGTTCATTGATAACTTGAGATGTATTATGCCTCGTTGTTCCTAGCATATCTGATAAAGTTTCAAGGTTTATGTCATTGTTTTTGTATATTTTATCTTCTACAAGTAATCGTAATAGGTTTTCTTTTAATTCATTAGAATAAGCTCTTGTTAGTCCAGACTTTTTGTATTTAAATAGGTGTATAGGATCTACTAAATTGATTTTCCCTTTAAACACCTCAGGTCTTATATAGGCTATATAGGAAACATAAAATACCACACTTACTAAAACCATAATTTGAATGTGAAACAGAATCGGAATGTTTATGATACCAGCAATGTTACCCGAATAAATAGTATAAGCAAAGGTGTAGATGATATGAAGCGCTATTATGTTTCGCTGCCATAAATTTTTATACGATTTACTCTTTGCTTCTGATAATTTATGGGTCTTATAAATTTTTAAAATCAAAAAAGCATAGACTGACAAAGAAATAATTTTAACAAGAATAATAACCTGACCTCCTGGAAGTAAATCTGAACTTTCGCTAAACAATACATTAAATTTCTCTAACGAACTCAGAGTAAAGAATGGTAAAATGTATAAAAACAAAACAACCGTTGGCAATAAATGCAATACGTCAATTAATTTAAATTTATAATTACAAATACTTCTCTTGAAATAAAAATACAGAAGAGGACCATACAAAAAGGAAAAAACTGTAGATACAAACAAAGCTTGAGGTACAGAATATTGCATGTTGGTTACGTATAAACTTAAATGCAGTATGAAAATTGAATGAAAGAGCACAAATAAGCTTATTAAAAATGTGCTTATTCTATCCTTATTACGCTTAATATTTAGAATTACAAAAATAAATAGTCCTAGTAAGCCTGCATAAATGTAAAGCAATGCCATTGGGTTAAACTTAGGACTATACTTTTGTTTAAGTGCTAAATATTCAGGAGTATCTTTAATGTTGTAAAAAACATGATCGTTTATAAAAGACACTTCAGCAGTTGTTTCAAGATACTTTTTAATGTTAATTACTGCATTTTCAGAATCTTTCTTATTGGCATATACAATGGCTAAATTGCGATAGTACAAACTAGAATCAATAGTTACTGCTTGCTCAAAATTTTGAGTAGCAGTATTGATATCCTGAATACTATCAAGAACTAAAGCCGAAGCGGTTTCCTTTTGTTTATCTACATAAACACTATTGTTTGCAATAGCTTTGGTTGGCAAACTTAGTAGTAGTAAAAAAATAAAAACGAGTCTTGGCTTAAATAATATTTGATCTAGCCATTTCACCAATTAACAATTTTCCATTTAAGTTACGAATTGTTTGACAAAATGTGACAGGTAAAGGTTATTTCCGATAATAATTTACCATGATTTAAACTTACTTTTGCGCCAAATCTACTGAAAACTTTGACAGTTTGGAATTTCTTAATAAAAACCTAAAAATTTGTTAAGTAGGAAGTGATTGATTGAAAAATTAGTGTTTTGATGGACAAATCAAAGCAGATTCATCAAAAATTAATCTTCAGAATTTAAAGATTTGATGTATTGTGAAGGTGTTACCGAAAGTGCTTTTTTAAATGATTTATTAAACGTTACTTTATTATTAAAGCCAACCTTATAAGCAATATCAATGATGGTTAAATTATTATCTTTTTCATTTTTAATTAATTCAACAGCTTCATCAATTCTGAATTTGTTCATCAATTCGTAAAAATTCATATTAAAATGCTCATTAATGACTTGTGAAGTGTTATGTCTGGATGTTCCTAATTTTTCTGAAAGCAGATCTAGGCTAATACCACTTTCTTTATAAATTTTATCATCATTAAGTAAGCTCAATAATTCTTCTTTCAATTCTAATGAATACGATGGCGTAAGTGCTGAAGATTTATATTTAAACAACCCAATTGGATCAACCAATTTTACTTCTCCTTTAAATATTTCTGGCTGCACATAAGTTATATACGCTACATAAAACACCATGCCAACAATGACAATAATTTGAAGATGGAAAAATACTGGGACATCAAAAAATCCTGATGTAATAGTCTCATACAAAATAAAGGCAACAACATAAGTAATGTAAATGGCTATGATATTTCTTTGCCATAAAAGCCTGATCTTTTCGCTTTTATATTTATTGATTGACGTTCGATACAATTTTACGCTTAAAACACCATATAGCACTAATGATATAATTTTAGCTGCAATAATTACATTAGCCTCGTTTAATAAAATATCTTCTTGATCAAATAATATTACAAACTTTTCAATACTTGAAAGCGCATAAAATGGGCTGATATAAATTAATAATGCAACTGCTGGAATTAAGTGTGCAGCATCAATCCATTTAAGTTTATAATCAATTGCTGTGATTTTAAAATAGAAATAAATCAAGGGTCCATTCAACAAAGGAAATACTGTTGAAAACAATAAGGTATTAGGAAAATAATACTGACAATTAAGAAGATATAAACTTAAATGCAGTATAAATAATGAGTTAAACAACACAAAAAGACTCATTAAAAAAACACTTACTCTATTAACGCCTTTTTTTAAGTTGAGAATTACAAAAATAAAAATACCTATAAGTGAAGCAAGTAAGTAGAATAAAGGCAATCCATCAAACTTGGGCTTATAATTACTCTTAAAATTCAGGTAAATATCTGTTTGATCAATTTTAGAGAAAAAATGGTCATTGACAATAGATAAGTCAGAAGTTGCTCTTATATATTTTTCAGCATAGTTTATGGCTTTATCAGCTTGCAAGCTATCTGCATACATTCGAGCCAAATTTCTGTACTCAACAACCATATCCAATGAATCCTGACTAATTTGAATATTAGGATTTATTGCAATTTCAATTTGTTCAATAGACACAAATCCAAATAAATTAATGGAAAAAAAAAGGAAAATTGTGGTTATAAAACTGGTTGATCTTTTAAGTAACACTTTCAGAATTATTGTTTTAGTGCAATGATAATTTTCCTAAATATACAAATTGGCGAGTCTTTTTTGCAGTTAAAAGTAAGTTTCGATAAACGTTTACGTAAGTAATTACAAAATAAAATTAATCTTTCAATTGTGCTGAAGAACCAATACTGTTAAAACCATATTTATCTACTAAATAAACCAAAGAGGTCATTGTTGCTGCTCCAAGTTCTAGTTCACGCTTATTAATAGCATCAAAAGTGTCATTAGCAGCATGGTGATAATCAAAATAACGCTGCGTATCTGGACGTAAACCAGCTAACACAACCTTACCATCTTTAAGTGGTCCAATATCTGCTCCACTGCCACCTTTTACAAAATAGTGAACTAAATATGGCTCAAAGAGAGGTTTCCAATTTAGCACTTGGTTAAAACTTGCATCATCACAATCAAAAGAAAATCCTCTAGGCGTAAATCCTCCTGAATCACTTTCCAGAGCAAAGACATGTTTCTCTCCTTTTTGCTTTGCCGCTTTTGCATATTCATTTCCGCCTCGCATTCCGTTTTCTTCATTCATAAAAAGGACAACTCTTATCGTTCTTTTTGGTTTTACTCCTGTTTCTTTTAATAACCTAACGACATCCATAGATTGTGTACAACCTGCTCCATCATCATGTGCACCATCACCTAAATCCCAAGAATCTAAATGACCTCCAACTACTATTATTTCTTTAGGAAATTCGCTTCCAGTAATTTCTCCAATCACATTATAAGATTGTACATCTTCCAATTGCTGGCAGCTTTGCTTGAAATAAAACTTTACATCTTTATCTATTTTTAGGAGGCTACTTAACAATTCAGCATGATTGGTACTTATTGCAGCAGCAGGAATACGTTGATTTATTGGTGTATCGCCATAATTTGTACCTCCTGTATGTGGGAAATCGTCAAGGCGTAAATTCATCGACCTTACAATTACTCCAACAGCTCCAAATTTGGTTGCCTTTTTGGCACCTGAGCCACGTTGATCTACACAGCCTCCATAAGCATTAAAAGTATTTATTTGAGTTGCATCCATAGGACGATTAAAAAACACAATTTTACCTTCTATCTTTTCACGACCAAGTGTTTCTAATTCTTCTAAGCTATGCACTTCAACAACATTGGCTTTAACACCTTGTAATGGTGTTGCCACAGAACCACCAAGTGCACAAATATTTACTGAAATGGTTTTTCCAGGAGCTGTTTCAATGTAGGCAAATTCAGGATTACCTCTCACCCATTTTGGTACCATAACTGGTTGCAACCACACTTTATCCAAACCTAATTTATCTAATTCCTCCTTAGTGTATTGTACAGCTTTTTCTGCACCTAATGAACCTGATAAACGACTACCTATTTGGTTTGATAAGTGATCTAGCCATTGGTAACTTTGTCCATTACTTAAAGAAGAGTCATATATATTTTTAATGACTTCAGTATCTGTTTGTGGGAATAAATGAATTGAGAATAAAAACCCTAAAAGGAAAAATAAGCGTTTCATGTTTGTTATGTAAAGTTTATAATAGTTAAATATAAAATAAAAATCCAGCAAGACATCTTATTTTAACTAAGTGTTAATGCTGGATTTTTTTTATACATGAATAAACGCCTAACCCTTTAGTAACGTTTAATCATACTTAAGACTTATGTTTCAAGAAAAGGTTTAACCTTATTCGTTGTTAAGTTGCTCTTTATATAATTCGATGTTAGCTTTGACTTCATCATCTAATTCAGGTTCTTTTATGTCTGAATAGGTCTTTAATGTATCATACAATATTTTAGCAACTATATATCTAGCTATTGGTTTATTATCTGCAGGAATTGAAAACCAAGGTGCATGAGGTTTTGAAGTTCTGTTCAAAGCATCTTCGTAACAGGCTTGATATTTATCCCAAAGTTTGCGCTCTTTAAGGTCACCTGGAGAGAATTTCCAGTTTTTTTCTTGTTTATCTAATCGTCTGAGTAGTCTATTTTTTTGTTCTTCTTTTGAAAGATTTAAAAAGAATTTAAAAATAATCATTCCATTTGCAGCAATATGTTTTTCAAAATTATTAATCTGCTCAAAACGTTTGTCCCAAAAGGTATCGTTAATATCTTCAACTGAATTTACACTAGGGATATTTTCACCTAAAATATAACCAGGATGCACTCTGGTGACCAGAACATTTTCATAATGCGTTCTGTTAAACACTCCAAACTTACCACGCTCAGGAAGCGCAATATAATGTCTCCAAATATAATCATGGGCTAATTCTTTTGGCGTTGGCACTTTAAAGCTATGCACCACGACACCTCTTGAGTTGAAATCTTTAAACACTTCCCTTATCAAGCTATCCTTGCCAGCAGTATCCATACCTTGCAAGCAAATTAAAACAGCGTATTTATCGTGCGCATACATTTTGTCTTGAAGCTTGCCAAGTTTTTTACGAACACTTTTCAACTCTTTTTTAACATCGTCATCATCAGCTCCTATATCATAAGAAGTAGCACTGTTTTTTATTTTAAAGGAATCTACTATTTTAAATTCATCAATATTTATAGCCTTCATTACTTTATATTTTTTTGCTGGCAAATAACTTTACATCATTTTCACTAATTTCAGGTTCTCCTAAGATAATCAAGCGTTCAACAACATTTCTGAGTTCTCTGATATTTCCTGTCCAATCATAAGCTTGTAATAATTTTATGGCATCTGCTGAGAATGTTTTTTTAACAGTTCCTTGCTCGTTGGCAATTTTCTCAGAGAAAAAGTCAATTAACAATGGAATATCTTCACGTCTATCATTTAAAGATGGCACTTCAATTAGAATAACTGCAAGTCTGTGATATAAATCTTCTCTAAACTTACCTTCTTCTATTTCCTTTTTTAAATTTTTATTGGTTGCGGCAACAACACGAACATCTACTTTTATATCTTTATCACTACCAACTCTTTGAATTTTACTTTCTTGCAATGCACGAAGCACTTTTGCTTGGGCAGATAAACTCATATCTCCAATTTCATCAAGAAAAATTGTTCCTCCATTGGCAGCTTCAAATTTTCCTGCTCTATCTTTTACTGCGCTTGTGAAAGCCCCTTTAATATGACCAAATAATTCACTTTCAATTAATTCTGAAGGGATTGCAGCACAGTTAACTTCAATTAAGGGTGATTTTGCGCGTTCACTTTTTTCGTGTAACCAATGGGCTACAAGCTCCTTACCTGTTCCGTTTGGCCCAGTTATTAACACACGAGCATCTGTGCTTGCCACTTTTTCTATAATATCTTTAATATGCGAAATGGCTTTGCTTTCGCCAACCATTTCGTAGTTTTTACTCACTTTCTTTTTAAGCAACTTGTTTTCAACCACAAGCTCTTTTTTATCAAGGGCATTTCGTACAGTGTTCAACAATCTGTTTAAATCTGGTGGCTTTGAAATATAATCAAAAGCGCCTAAACGCATTGTGTTTACTGCTGTATCTAAATCGCCATGACCAGAAATCATAACTACTGGAATTTCAGGTTTTATTTTTTTAATGGCTTCTAAAACTTCAACTCCGTCCATTTTTGGCATTTTGATGTCACATAAAATCAGGTCATAGTCATCATTTTTAATCTTTTCCAATCCAGACAAGCCATCTTCAGCTTCTTCAACTTGATATGTATCGCTTTCTTCTGAAAGTATTTTAGTTAAAACCCTTCTGATTGCTGCTTCGTCTTCTATTACTAATATTTTTGACATTTCTTAATTTTTATTTTATAACTCTATCATTTCTGACTTTTATGTCAATTCTCATACCACTATTATTTTATTAATCTTTACTAAGATCAACAGGTGGTTCAGTCTTTTCTATTTTTAGATTGACACTTTCCTCAGATTTTTGAATAATATGTATATCTCTTTGAGGAAATGGTATGGTAATATTGTTTTCTCTAAAAAGTCTATCGATTTCAAACCTAATATCGCTTTGAGGGAATCGTGCATTAAAACTATCACCTAGTGTAAAAACAACTTTAAAGTTTAATGAACTATCTCCAAAATCTGTAAATAAAACAGCTGGTGGTGGTTCTGGCAACACACTTGGATGGTTACTTGCTACTTCCAATAGTATTTTTTTCACTAACTGTACATCACTCCCATAGGCAACGCCAACATTTACGCCTTCTCTTGTTGTGCTTCCATTTTGTGTCCAGTTATACAAGCTATTGGTCAAGTAAAGATGGTTAGGTATAACCAATACTTTATTGTCTGCTGTTGTGGCTCTAGTTGTTCTTAATTTTATTTCTTCAACACGTCCTATTTTGCCTTCTAATTCGATAATATCACCAACATGAACTGATTGGTCTATAAGTATAAAGACACCTGAAATAATATCCTGAAACAAGGTTTGCAATGCCAGACCAATACCAATTAATAAAGCTGCTGAAGCTGCGAATATTCCTGTAACGTTTACACCGACAGAATGGAAGGTTATCAAAATTATAATTACATAAATGAACCATCTTCCATAAGAAAAAACCACTTTAAATTTACGTTTATCTTCACGAGGCATTCGTCTTGTAATAAGTTTCCTAATTATTCCAAGGACAACGCTTGCAATTGCAAGTACAACTATTAATATTAAAATATCTTTCACAGATATTTCCACCTCCTTTGTTAAAGAAAATGATAAATTTAAAAATTCCTTAATCTTTTCCATTTATTAATATCTTAACCATTTATACAATTCTTTATAACTAGGTTTTTTTCCATACATTAAAATACCCACTCTATAAATTTTTGCTGCAAACCAAACGGTAAACATAAATGTACCTATTAATAAAACCAATGCTATTAATTGTTGCCAAATTGGTACACCAAATGGTATGCGCATTAACATTACAACAGGTGAGGTAAATGGAATAAACGAAAATACGGTTGAAACGGTTCCGTGAGGATCTTCAATAACTGTAAACACACCAACATATACAGCCAAAATCAATGGCATTAAAATTGGCAACATAAATTGTTGTGTATCTGTTTCGTTATCAACTGCTGCACCAATGGCTGCATAAAGCGAGCTGTATAACAGATAACCTCCAATAAAAAACAAAATAAAAGCAACGACCAAATTGGTAATTGGTAAATTATAGATTGCTGACATTAGGTTTTGCATCTGGTTTTGAACCTCAGGTGCTTGCATGGCTTGCTGCATCATTTCCTGTTGTGGTGTTTGCATTGCAGCTAAATCAATCCCAAAAATAAGAGACACTACAGTGAGTAAAATTGTTCCTAAGATGATCCAAATGACAAATTGTGTGATGCCTGCCAATGACGTGCCAATTATTTTTCCCATCATGAGTTGAATGGGTTTCACTGATGAAATAATCACTTCAATAATTCTACTTGTTTTTTCCTCAATCACACTGCGCATAATCATGTTTCCATAGATAATGATGAACATAAATAGCAAATAACCAGCAAAACCACCAAATGCCAACTTAACGATGTTATCCATTTTAGAAGTTTTTTCGCCTTGATAGCTTTCTTGTGCAATATCAATAGAGGTTCTTGATGCTGTTATTTTTTCTATATCTACACCATCTTGCTGTAATTTCAAATCGGTTAATTTTTTTTCAAGCTTACTTTCTAAGCTAGATATAAGTGTTAACGAAGGCGTGTCTTCAGAATAAAACCTTATTGATTTTGCCATTTCATCTAAGTCAGTATTATTAGCAATATGAAGCAAACCATATTCTTGATTTTTTTCAACTTGTGCCTTGGCTTCATCTAATGAAATATTACTAAGAATATTATAGGTTGTGTTATCTGTATTTTTAAATATTGGACTTATTTGGCCAGATTCATCTAAAATGGAAATAGTACGTTCTTTATTATTGTTCAATTGTGACAAATAAGCTACAACAGCAAAAAGTGCAATCATAATAATAGGACTCAAAATAGTCATAACTATGAACGACTTATTTTTAACTTTAGTTAAATACTCTCGTTTTATAATTAGTGAAAGATGGTTCATTATTAGTTGTTTTTTACTGTTTGAATAAATATATCACTAGCTGAAGGAATAAGCTCATTAAAATGATTTACCTCTGCATTCTGTGTTAAGAATGTAAGCAAATCGTTTGAAGTTTCATTAGACTTTAACTTGATGTTAAGCTTTAAGTCATCATTAAGTGATTTAAAATCTGCTTTTGAAATATCAAATTTTTGCTGTATAATCTCTTTTAACCTGTTTTCATTTTCAGTAACCAAACCAACCTCAAACGTATTTGTTTTAAAATTGCGCTTGATATCTTGTAGGTTGCCATCTAAAATTTTATTTGACTTGTGAATGAGTGCAATATGGTCACAAAGTTCTTCAACAGATTCCATACGATGTGTTGAAAAAATAACCGTTGCACCTTCGTTGCGCAATTGTAATATTTCGTCTTTTATTAAATTAGCATTTATTGGGTCGAAACCTGAAAAAGGCTCGTCAAAAATAAGCAACTTTGGTTGATGTAATACCGTAACCACAAACTGGATTTTTTGTGCCATCCCTTTGGAAAGTTCCTGAATTTTTTTGTTCCACCAACCGCCAATCTCTAGCTTCTCGAACCAATATTTCAAGCGTTGCTTAGCTTCGGCTTTACTCATTCCTTTTAGTTGAGCAAGATATAATGCTTGTTCTCCAACTTTCATGGATTTGTATAGTCCACGTTCTTCAGGCAGATAACCAATATACTTAATGTCATTAGGCTGTAATGGTTTCCCATCTAATAAAACATTACCTGAATCTGGCATTGTTATTTGGTTTATGATTCTGATAAGTGTTGTTTTACCAGCGCCATTTGGACCTAATAAGCCAAAAATGCTTCCTTTTGGCACTTCAATGGAAACGTTGTTTAACGCTTTGAAATCACCAAAATTTTTAGAGACTGAATTAGTCACTAATAAATTGTTCATCTAGTTATATTTAGTGTTTAAATAAGTCTGGTAAAGATATTAAATGTTACACAGTTTAAATACAATATTAGAAATAGTTATTGTAAATTGAAAGGATACTGAAACAAGTTCAGCATAAAAACAAAACCCACCCTTAAAAAAATTAAGGATGGGAAAAATTGCTATGAAAAAGAAAAATTACCACTAATATAATTAGCGGTAAACCAAATATACTGTTTTTTATTAAATAAAAAGAAAATCAAATAAATTACTTTCTGAATTTCATTTTATAAAAGCAACAAATCGTATACCACTTTTATGATTCGTTCTTTTATGAGAACATATCTTTTACTTTTTCAAAAAACGATTTATCAGAACTCTCTGGTTTAGGGTCAAAATGTTCATCCTCTTTCATACTTTCAAAAAAGTCCTTTTGTTTTTTATCGAGCGTTTTTGGTGTCCATACATTAACGTGAACCAATAAATCTCCTTTTCCGTACCCATTTATGCTTGGTATTCCTTTACCTCTTAGTCTTAATATTTTACCAGATTGCATTCCTGCTTCAATTTTAATACGCACTTTACCAGTAACTGTATCAATTTCTTTTGATGTACCAAGTACAGCATCAGGAATACTCACGTACAAATCATAATGCAAGTTATCGCCTTCACGCTGTAGTGTTGGATGTTGTTCTTCAGTAATGGCAACTAATAAATCGCCTGCTATGCCATTTCCTGGTGCTTCATTACCTTTTCCTGACACTTTTAGTTGCATGCCATCTACAACTCCCGCTGGAATTTTAATAGATACAGTTTCTTCACTTACAATTAACCCTTGAGCATCTGCTCCTGCTGGTTTTTTGTCTATCATTTCTCCTGCTCCACCACATGTAGTACAAGGCGAAGAGGTTTGCATACGTCCTAAAATGGTATTGGTAATGCGTGTTACTTGACCAGAACCATTACATGTAGAACATGTTTTATAGGTAGTTCCTGAAGCTTTTATTTTTCGTTTTACTTTTATTTTTTTCTCAACACCATTGGCAATTTCTTCCAATGTTAGTTTTACTCTGATTCTTAAATTACTTCCTTTTACAACGCGTTGTCTTTGGCCACCAAAGCCTGAAAATCCGCCGCCACCAAAAGCACCACCAAATATATCACCAAACTGACTGAATATATCATCCATATTCATGCCTCCACCACCAAAGCCACCAGCACCTTCAAAGGCTTGATGTCCAAATTGGTCGTAACGTGCTTTCTTATCAGGATCGCTTAAAACTTCGTAAGCTTCAGCAGCTTTTTTAAAATTTTCTTCAGCGGTTTTATCGTCAGGGTTTTTATCAGGATGGTATTTCAAAGCCATCTTTCGATAAGCTTTTTTTATCTCAGCTGCACTTGCTCCTTTATTAATTCCTAATATATCGTAATAATCTTGTTTTGCCATTATGTAGTGTTTTATTGACCAATTACAACTTTAGGAAATCGAATCACTCTATCGCCAAGCTTATATCCTTTTTCCAAAACGTCAATAATTTTTCCTTTCAAATCTTTTGTTGGAGCTGCTATTTGAGTTACTGCCTCATGATCATCTGCATTAAAGGTGTCCCCTTTAGCTACTTTTATTACAGATAAGCCTTTTTGCTCTAGTGTAGATAACAACTTCTGGTAGATAAGTAACACACCTTTGCGGACTTCTTCAGCTTCTTTGTCTTCTTCAATATGGTTTAAAGCGCGCTCAAAATCGTCAAGCACAGGAAGCATTGCCACCATAACGTCCTGACTTGACGATTTTGAGCGCGCTTTAAACCATATT
>JAUIGO010000047.1 GCA_030429955.1 Bacteroidia bacterium | reverse complement strand
GTTGTGTTGAAGAATTAGGAATGCAATTATTGTGCTTACCAACACATTATATGGACACCATTGGTACTTGGCGTTGCATTTTTGACGAAGAGAACGAACCTATTTTTGAGCTGGCAAATAAGTATAATCTAGCAGTAGAAATCCACCCTTATGATGGCGAAAAATTCATCAAACTAGAAAATACTTCTTGGCGTTTTCATTTGATCTGGATGTTAGCACAATGTGCAGATGCCTATCACTTTTTAACTTTAAATGGCTACCAAGAAAAATATCCGAATATGCGTACGTGTTTTGCTCATGGAGGACAATTAGCACAAATAAACTTAGGACGACGCATACAAGGGTTTGATGGCAGACCAGATTTATTTGAAGGCAAGCATCATCCTAGAAAAGCAGTTGGCCATAAAAACATTTTCTTTGACACTTTGGTTCATGACACTGGTGGATTACAGCTATTAATCAAGAATCAAGGTTCCAAACAAGTACTCATGGGATTAGATGACCCTTATCCTTTAGGCGAAATGGAAAGTGCCAAGCAATCATCGTATCCAGGAAAAATTCTAGATTTGGCAATAGAACGAAACATAATTACTGAAGACGAGCGTGATGCTATCTGGGAAGATAACGTGATACAATGGTTGTGTGGTGACAATGAAGAATCAAAACAAAAATTACTCAACAGAATATTAGATTAATGAAAAAGAATGTCACCTCGAGCGCAGTCGAGAGGTCTTTTTTATAAAAAAATTTTAATAGGTCTCGACTGCGCTCGACCAGACATTGCAATGCATTTTTTACCTGAAAATATTGACAATTATGTTGTAAAACATTCTGAAGACGAACCAGAATTATTACAACAACTTAATAGAGAAACCAACCAGAAAATTCTGCAACCACGCATGCTTAGTGGTCATTATCAAGGTCGTGTGTTGAGCATGATTTCAAAGTTGGTGAACCCGAAAAATATTCTAGAAATAGGGACTTATACTGGCTATTCAGCTATTTGTTTAGCAGAAGGTTTACAAAAAAACGGTGAGTTACACACCATAGATATCAATGAAGAATTGTATGACTTTCAACGCAAGTATTTTGACAAATCAGGTTATGGAAAACAAATTATTCAGCATTTAGGAAATGCCTTGGACATCATTCCAAATCTTGACAAAACCTTTGATTTGGTATTTATTGATGCAGATAAAGAAAATTATGCTAATTATTTTCATGCCATAATAGACAAATTGAATCAAGGCGGAATTATTCTATCAGACAATGTGTTATGGAGTGGAAAAGTTCTTGAAACCAAATTCAAAAAAGAAGACACCTCAACACCTGCTCTTATTGAATACAACAAACTTTTAAAAGTAGATAAAAGAGTTGAATCCATCATCCTTCCAATACGAGATGGGCTAACAATTACTAGAAAAAAGTAAGCTTATAATTTTCGTTTTACAGAACCTGTAAAATCGTCAAGACCTTCTTTTACCTTTTTAACTTCCTCATTGATGCTACTGGCAACATCAGTATCAATGCCATGCTTATCAGCACTTTTAGCTATTTCGTGTTTAATATCATTGGTAGCATCTTTTAGCGTACGCATTCCTTTACCAAGTCCACGCGCTATTTCAGGAATTTTATCTGCACCAAAAACCATAACCACAATAAAAAGCACAACTGCGATTTCGGCTCCACTGATAAATAAAAAAGTTACTAGTTGTATCACGTTACAAATATAGTGAGTAAGTTTAAATTGATTAAAAAAATACCGACTTTTAAAAGTCGGTATTTTAATTTTTAACTAAAAACAGTATTAATTTTTACTTTTAAACTGTTCAAATTTACTTTGTTTGATTTCTTTTGGCCAGGAATTATTTGATGTATCTATATCTGCTGTTTCTAAATCTGGATCAATTTCTATAGATACAATTTCTTTTTGTGTAGCCATAGCTCTTGTTACTTGCTTATCATTATGTCTCCAAATTTGTGCAGGATATGTTATTCGTTCTTTAGAACCATCTGCATAAGTATACTCTACAATAATTGGCATTACCAAACCTCCTGGTTTTTCAAATGTAATATTGTAAAAATACTTAGGTGATTTTATGTTTTTACGTTCAGCTTCAGTGAAGTTATCCATTAAATATTCTTTTAATGTTGTTGAGTTTTCCAATGGTTCGTTATTTTTCATACTTGCCATATACTCTTCACTACCTTCTTCTACAAAATAAACCAAAGGTCCTAATTCTTCAACACTTGTTTTTCTAAAATCAGCAATTCTTTTAGCTGCTGCGTTAGGTTGCGAAGAAACGTATAGTTTTTTTACATCTTTAAGTCCAATATCAACATAATCCGTTGTATAAAACCATCCTCTCCAAAACCAATCTAAATCCATTGCAGAAGCATCTTCCATGGTTCTGAAAAAATCCTCAGGAGTTGGGTGCTTAAATTTCCAACGGTTTGCATATTCTTTAAATGAATAGTCAAATAAGTCTCTTCCCATAATGGTTTCACGCAAAATATTTAAAGCAGTTGCAGGTTTTGCGTAGGCATTATTACCAAATTGGTAGGTATTTAAGCCCTTACTCATAATTGGAGCAATAAAGTCTTGGTCGCCAGACATATAAGGTATAATATTCTTAGCTGGACCACGTCTTGCTGGAAACTCTGTATCTCCTTCAGCTAAAGCATCTGGGTATTTTTCTCCAAAATCTCTCTCTGCTACATATTGCACAAAAGTATTTAAACCTTCGTCCATCCATGTCCATTGACGCTCATCACTATTAACAATCATTGGAAAGAAATTATGTCCAACTTCATGAATAATAACTCCTTGCATACCATATCTGGTTCTTGGAGGTATTGTTCCATCTTTATTTGGACGTCCAAAATTATAGCATATCATTGGATATTCCATTCCCATTGGTGCACTCACTGAAATGGCTTTGTGATAAGGATAATCAAAGGTCATTCTTGAGTAAGAAATTAAGGTACTAGCTACTGTTTTTGATGACCAATCGCCCCAAAGTGGATTAGCTTCTGGTGGATACATTGACACAGCCATCACATCTTTACCTCCTATTTTCACTGCCATCATATCCCAAATAAACTTTCTAGAGGATGCCCAACCAAAGTCGCGTACATTTTCGGCATGTAATTTCCAAGTTTTTTTGGCACTACTCTTTTTTTGTGAAGCTGCTTCAGCTTCTTTTTGGGTAACAATTTCAACTGGTTCATCAAATGATTTTTTTGCTTTTTCATAGCGCGCCATCATGTCTTTGGTAAACACCTCACTCCTATTCATTAGACGTCCCGTTCCATCTAAAATATGATCGGCTGGCACTGTAATGTTTACTTCAAAATTACCAAATGGTAACGCAAATTCATCACGACCAAAAAACTGAGCATTTTGCCAACCTTCTACATCGTTATATACAGCCATTCTTGGGTAGAATTGTGCCATTACATAGATTTTATTGTCAGTATCTGGAAAATACTCAAACCCTGATCGTCCACCTTCTTCTACATGGTTGTTGATATTGTACCACCATTGTATCTTGAATGAAAATTTATCTCCTGTATTCATTGGTTGTGGCAATTCTACTCGCATCATAGTTCCGTTTATCATGTGAGATAATGGCTTGCCGTTGGTATCTGTAACTTTTTCTATGTGAAACCCTCTCTCTAAAGGATCTTTCATGTATTTTTTTACAAAATTTGAAGGGCTTTCAACAGGACTGGTAAACGTACTTTCAATTAATGGTGTTTTTGAGTCTGGAGCTCTCATATTTTGATCTAACTGAACCCATAAAAACTTTAATTCGTCTGGTGAATTGTTTGTATAGGTTATGGTTTCGTTACCTGACAACCTGCTGTTAACGTCATCAAGTTCTATGTCCATTTTATAATCTGCTTGTTGCTGATAATATCCTGGTCCTGGTGCTCCTGAACCTGTTCTGAACATGTTTGGAGTAGCAAATTCATCGTATAATTCTTTGAATTTGTTTTCGTTTTTATGTCCTGGTTTACGTTCTGGCTGCGTTTGTTCTTGAGCAAACATTCCTATGGAAACAAATAGAAATGAAAGACATAAGTATTTGATTTTTTTCATAATTAAGTGGTAGTTGATAATTGTATTAAAAGTTTTTGTTAATCAAAATGTAATTCGGCTTTATTGTTCTGTGCGGTTAATAGGTGGCTTTTATGTTTGTTTTTAATTTTGGTTTTAATAATATTTTGTTGCTCACTGAAAACATCAAAAAATAAGTTGTTTATTATTTCAAAGTCGTTAATATCTGTAACATTATTTATTTCTAAATAACAATAAACAATATCGTTTTCGTATTCTTTGCCTAAAAACTTAAAATTTGTTGGCTTATTATCAATTTTGATTTCAACTTTATTGGTAAGATACTTATTAATGTAGTCGTCTATTTTTTCTTCATTTTTTGATACATTAAGTGTTATTGATTCGTCATATCTTTTTCGTAACAATGTTTCAAAATCATCAATAAAAATACGCATTATGATTTGCACAGACTCTTTACTTTCAACGTATTCTATTTGTGTAACACTAACGTAATATTTGTGCGCAACTGTGAACGACAGTAACGGAATTAGTATGGCGACAAACAGTATTTTAATTGATTTCATAAATAATGACTACTGAAGTACACAAATTTATTAATTTGTCATCTGAATTACTATTTATTTAAGATAAAATTAATCCTTAGATACTTTGATGTTGGCCTTGAACTCCATATATTTTTCACTTAGAAATTGATGCACTTCGATACCGCTTTTCCCTTTGCATCTGGAGACAAAATTAGGGTCTTCGGAGCAAAAATAAAAAAACTCCATTATTAGGCTTTCATCTAATGGATGTGTTTTGAGAAATTCATCTGAAAGCTCTTCTTTTATGCGGTACATAAGCTCATCATTGGCTTCTAACCTAACACGTTCTTTCAACATTTTGGTTCTACCAGTAATGGTATTTAATAGTTTATAAAAATTAAGGCTGAACCCAAAACCAATGCTAGGTATCATTTTTCCAGCATCAGCTTCATGCAGCCGTCGTTCACTTTGTGTTTTTGGTTTTCCTGTATAACCTGGAATGCCAACATCATAAAAGTCGATAGGCTTTTCAACCTCAGCATTTTTAACATCAAATTCTAAATCGCCTGAAAGCACTTTCCCGACAGTTACTTCTGGTAGTGCATTAATTTGTTCTTCCAAAAAAATAGTCATCTTTTTTTCTGTTATTATTTCGGTAGAAACACGAACAGCAGTTAGCTTGTACTGTATTGAAGAAAACACAATAGTGTCATTTAATTTTACATCAATTTCAAAACTTCCTGAAGCAGTAGTTGTTGTATACTTTTTTGAAGTTTTATTGATAACATGAATACCTTCAATATCAGAATTTGCAAAGACTTGGCCTTCAATTTCAACCGATTGCGCTAAGCCAATTGAAACAGAAAATAAAATTATACTAAAAAAAAATAGCCTAATCCTTTCCATTCTTATTAGCTTGAAACTCCTTGCTTTTTTTAATGATGTAATCTAAGAATTGTAGCTCTTTACCATCATCCAACAAATTTTTATCCATTCCGGAATCTTCAACAAAATAAATAAATTCAGTTATTTGATGTTTAGGGATATTAAGTTTTTCCATTAAGTATTCTGGGGAATATTTATCAACAATGTCTCTATCAGAAGCCAATGCATTTTTTAATATTTGTTTATTATCAGATTTAAAAAGAGGTTTTAAGACAAAACCAATAACTTTTACAAAATCTACACCATTGATAAGTCTTGTTTCATTCATTGCAATATTTTTTACACCTGAAATGTAATCATCTGTAAATTCAAATTTATCAAGATTATCCAATCCAAAATACAAGGCATCTAGATCTGGGTTAACCGTTTTTGCCCTTATAGCATCAACTGTTAGGTTACCTGTTAATCCGTAAGGTAAGATGATTATTTCTGGGAGTTTGTTTACTTCTTCAACCAAAACAACGGTTAAAGCCTTAGAATCAATGATATCTTGTGTAATAACAACTTCAAAGTTTTGAAATTGTAATGCAGAAATCTGAAGCCTGTCATTCAATCCTACCAAAATACTGAACTTCCCTTCTGCATCTGTTATGGTGCCTTTATTTGAAGATGTATTAAAAATAGTAACACCTTCTATATCTGGAGAGTCCACTATAATTTTCCCATTTACTTCAATACGTTGAACATCCTGAGCATTGATTAAAAAAATATTGAGTCCGAAAAACACAATTAAGCATAAAGGTTTAAGTAGTTTTAATGTTGGTTTGGTCATAGCTTTGAATTATTGCATAAATAAAGTTATTAGAATTCATAAAAATTGTGAATGATAATTAAACTTTTGTTAAATGATACATTTAATTAAATTTACAAAAATGGTTTTGTATGCAACGAATACCAAACGTTAAATCTATAACTCTTTTGAAAAATTTAATTATCGCAAGCACTTCAACAGTTCATGGAAGTGACTTTTTAGAGTATCTTCTCAATGAATTAAAAGTGCTTTTTGAAAATACTAATCAAATTATTTTTGTGCCTTATGCACGACCTGGAGGTATTACCCATGAACTTTATACAGATAAAGTAAAATCCGTATTTAAAAAGATTGGGAAATCAGTAAAAGGGCTACATGAATTTAAAAATCCTGCTGAAGCCATTAAAAATTCAAAAGGGATTTTTGTTGGTGGTGGCAATACCTTTGTGTTGGTCAATCAGCTTTATAAAAACAATTTAATACAGCCTTTAAAGGATGCTGTGCTTTCTGGAACACCTTATTTAGGAACAAGTGCAGGCAGCAATATTTGTGGTTTAACCATGAATACAACCAACGATATGCCAATCGTGTACCCTCCAAGTTTTAAAACATTGGCTTTGGTTCCCTTTAATATCAATCCACATTATTTAGATCCAGATCCAAACAGTAAACACATGGGAGAAACTCGAGAAACTCGCATTCAAGAGTTTCATAAATTCAACACACAACCAGTTATTGGGTTAAGGGAAGGAAACTATTTAAAGGTTCAAAATGATGATATTCTTTTAAAAGGACCGTTTTCTGCAAGGATTTTCGAGGTTGATAAAATTCCCTATGAATTAGAGAGTAATTCCAATTTAAATTATTTGAATTAAAATTAAACAGGTTTTTTACTAAAATCTGTGACTTTCCAGAGGTTGAAGTGTCAAAATTTGTAAACCATAACATAAACTTTTGTATTTTTAAATACACATTAAAACAGTAGCCATGAGAAGAGGTAATAACAAAGTGAAATTATTAATTGGTGCTGGAATTATTCTGTTTGCAGTGATTAAGTACTGCTCTAGTGCAGAAGTAAATCCTTATACTGGCGAAAAGCAACATATAGCACTCAACGAGGAACAAGAAATTGCACTTGGTTTGCAAGCTGCTCCTCAAATGGCGCAACAACATGGTGGCTTATATCCAAATGAAAACTATCAAGCTTTTGTAGATCAAGTTGGTAACCGATTGGTAAACAATAGCATTGCTAGACAAACTGGTTATAAATACGATTTTCACTTACTAGCAGATCAAAATACCATCAATGCGTTTGCACTTCCTGGTGGACAAATATTTATCACTTATGCTTTATTCTCAAAGCTAAAAAACGAAGATCAACTTGCTGGTGTTTTGGGTCATGAAATTGGTCATGTGGTTGGAAGGCATTCTGCTGAGCGTATGGCAAACCAAGGCTTAATGGAAGGCATCTTAAATGGTGTTGCTGTTGGTATTGATCCAAGTACTGCGCAAGGTGCTGCTGCCATTGCGCAAATGGTAAACATGAGTTATGGAAGAGAAGATGAACTACAAAGCGATGATCTCGGCGTAAAATTCATGATGGAATCCAATTACAACCCTGAGGCTATGATTGGTGTTATGGAAATATTAAAAGCTGCAGCTGGACCAAATAGAACTCCCGAGCGAATGAGCACACATCCTGATCCAGAAAATCGTGTTCAAAAAATTAAAGAAGCGATAGAAAAATACAAAAATATGTAACCTACTTAATATTACATTAATACAAATCCTGCCTTTAAGCAGGATTTTGTTTTTTATCTTTGTACCATAATCTAAGCACATGAACAAAAAAGTAATCTTGATGATTTTGGATGGTTGGGGAAAATCTCCAGACCCAAAAGTTTCTGCTATTGATAATGCCAACACACCATTTATAGATTCTCTTTACCAAAAATATCCTAATGCAAGTTTAAGAACTGATGGACTTAATGTTGGTTTGCCTGAAGGTCAAATGGGAAATAGTGAAGTTGGTCACATGAACCTTGGCGCTGGACGTATTGTATATCAGGATTTGGTTAAGGTAAACTTAGCTGTAAAAAATAAAACCTTAGGTCAGGAAAAAACACTTGTCAATGCGTTTAACTATGCCAAAACTAACCATAAAAATGTGCATTTCCTTGGGCTTGTTAGTGATGGTGGTGTACATTCGCATATCAATCATTTATTTGGATTATTAGATGCTGCAAACGATTATGGCTTATCCAATGTTTTTGTACATGCCTTTACTGATGGTCGTGATGTGGATCCAAAATCTGGTTTTGGTTTTATTACAGAACTTGAAGAATACTTACAAAAAACCACTGGGAAACTAGCTACTGTAATTGGACGATATTATGCGATGGATCGTGACAAACGTTGGGAACGTGTTAAAATCGCTTATGACGCCTTAGTGAATGGCAAGGGCGAGCTAACCAATAATATCATAAAATCAATAGAAAACAGCTACGATAATGATATTACTGACGAGTTTTTAAAACCCATCATACATTGTGATGAAATTGGAAAACCAATCGTTACTATAAAAGACGATGATGTTGTGATTTTTTTCAATTTTAGAACAGATAGAGGACGACAACTTACACAAGCCTTAACTCAAGAACATTTCCATGAGTACAACATGCACAAATTAAAGCTTCATTATGTGACGCTTACCAACTATGATGAGACTTTTAAAAACATCAATGTTGTTTTCAGCAAAGACAACCTCAAAGACACTTTAGGTGAAGTTCTTGAAAAACATCACAAAAAACAAATTCGAATTGCTGAAACTGAAAAATATCCTCATGTTACGTTTTTCTTTTCTGGTGGACGTGAAGAGCCTTTTATTGGTGAGACTCGTATTCTTAGAAATTCACCAAAAGTAGCAACTTACGATTTGAAACCTGAAATGAGCGCCTTTGAATTGAAAGACGCACTGATTCCTGAACTTGAAAAAGGTGACGTTGATTTTGTTTGTTTAAATTTTGCAAATGGTGACATGGTTGGTCATACAGGAGTTATGGAAGCAGCTATTAAAGCCTGTGAAGCCGTTGATAAATGTGTGGAAGAAGTTGTTAATTCAGCACTTAAGAACAACTATACAACATTACTTATTGCAGATCACGGAAACTGTGAAACTATGATTAATCCTGATGGTTCTCCAAATACTGCTCATACAACTAATCCTGTTCCACTTATTCTAATTGACAAGGATTTAAAACATATAAACGATGGTGTTTTAGGTGATTTAGCTCCAACCATTTTAAAACTGATTGGTATTGAAAAACCAGCAGCCATGTCTCAAAATTCGTTAATTTAATGTAACTTTCAGCATTATATGGATATATACAACAGACTTACAATTGCTATAGATTTTGATGGAACCATTGTTGAAGATGCGTATCCAAAAATTGGTAAACCTCGTATTTTTGCTTTTGAAACCCTTACTAAACTTCAAGAAGATGGTCACCGACTTATTTTATGGACCTATAGAAGTGGTGTACGATTAGACGAAGCCGTTGAATTCTGCAAAAACAATGGTATTGAGTTTTATGCAGTCAATAAAAGTTTCCCAGAAGAACAATTTGATTATACCAAAAGCCGTAAAATTCACGCAGACCTTTTTATTGATGATAGAAATATTGGTGGCATTTTAGGTTGGGGCGAAATTTACCAAATGCTCACCAACGCTAAACCACACATTAAACCAAACCAAAAGAAAAAAGGTTTTTTTGGTCTTTTTCGCTAACTTAACTTCTTATTAAATTAAAATAATCACGCTCTATTGACTCTCTAAAATCTGGATGAGCAATTTCAGTTAAGGCTTTTACTCGTTGCTTAATTGTTTTTCCATATAAATTGGCTACACCATACTCTGTAACCACATAATGAACGTGAGAACGTGTTGTAACAACTCCTGCTCCTGGCTTTAAAGAAGGTACAATTCTGCTAATTCCTTTTCCTGTAACTGATGGTAAAGCAATAATAGCTTTTCCGCCTTCACTTAAAGACGCTGCTCTAATAAAATCCATCTGACCTCCTACTCCTGAATACATTTTAGCACCAATGGAATCTGCACAAACCTGACCAGTAAGATCCACTTCAATAGCAGAATTTATTGCTACCATTCTAGGATTTTGCTTAATTATAGAAACATCATTTACATAATCTGAAGCACGCATTTCTATAAACGGATTATCATCAACATAATCATATAACCGTTTAGAACCCATTAAAAAGGTTGTTAACGCTCTTCCTCTGTTTATACCTTTATAATTGCCATTAATAACATCATTTAAAATCAAATCAATCACACCATCAGAAAACATTTCAGTATGCAACCCTAAGTCTTTATGATTGGTCAATCTTGATAATACAGCATTTGGAATATTACCAATTCCCATTTGTAAGGTACTTCTATCATCTATTAGTCCTGCAACATGATTTCCAATCAAGTTTTCAATCTCAGTTGGTTCAGACATTACGTGGATTGGCAATGGTTCATCACATTCTACAAAAGCATTGATTTCAGACACATGAATAATTCCAGCACCATGTGTTCTTGGCATCTGCTTATTTACTTGAGCAATTACATAATCAGCATTGTCAATAGCTGCCAACGTGGCTTCAACCGAAACACCTAAAGAACAATAACCATGTTTGTCTGGAACAGACACATGTATCAAAGCCACTTGTAAATCGACAATATTTCTTTTAAACAACAAAGGTAATTCACTTAAAAAAACTGGTGTATATGAGCCATTTCCAGCTTTAAGCGTATGTCTTACATTTTTTCCAATAAAAAAAGAGTTGACATGGAAACTGTCTTTAAGTTCTGGATTTGCATAAGGTGCTTCACCTTCAGTATGCAATTGACAAATTTGAACGTTTCGCAACTCTTCATGCCTTGCAGTCATTGCATTTATTAACACTTGAGGCACAGCTGCTGCTGCCTGTAGATATACTTTGTCGTTTGATTTTATGATTTTTACCGCATCTTCGGCACTTATTGCTTTGTACATTTTATTATTATTTAGACTGCAAAACTATAGATTAAAACGTTTTAAAAAACTGTCGAAAGTCATAAAAACACAAAAAAATTACATTTTATTTTTTGAGTATCTTTGCCATTATTTTTTAAAGCATGATTATAGTAAAAACAAGAGAGGAAATTGAATTGATGCGTGAAAGCGCTTTGGTAGTTTCCAGAACCTTAGGCATGTTGGCCAAGGAAGTTAAAGCAGGAGTTACCACACAACAACTAGATACATTAGCAGAAGATTTTATTAGATCACAAGGTGCCATTCCTGGGTTTTTAGGATTATACGATTGTCCATCTACATTGTTATGCAGTGTTAATGAAGCTGTTGTTCACGGATTACCAACAAATATTCCTTTAAAAGAAGGTGATATTGTTTCGATAGATTGTGGTGCGCTCATGAACGATTTTTATGGAGATCATGCCTATACTTTTGAAATAGGTGAAGTTGCACCTGAAACAAAAAAACTAATTGAAATTACTAAAGAATCGCTTTACGTTGGAATTAGAGAATTAAAACTTGGTAATCGTGTTGGTGATGTAGGTTATGCTATTCAGCAACATTGTGAAGCGCATGGTTATGGTGTAGTAAGGGAATTGGTTGGTCATGGCATTGGACGTAAAATGCATGAAGACCCAGAAATGCCTAACTACGGAAAGCGTGGTAGAGGCAAAAAATTTATTGAAGGCATGGTAGTTGCCATTGAGCCAATGATAAATGGTGGCACTCACAGAGTAAAACAACTTAAAGATGGTTGGACAATTGTAACACTCGATGGAAAACCAAGCGTGCATTTTGAACACGACGTTGCTATTATAGATGGAAAACCAGAAATACTTTCAACTTTTGGCTATGTTCATGAAGCTTTAGGCATTGAAAGTAATGAAGAAGATGAGTTTAGACAAAAAGCTTTAGTACTATAGGAGTTATTACACAGAGTCACACGAAGATGCACGGAGACACACAGAGATAATGAACAATAAATTAACTGAAAAAATTATTGGTGCAGCTATTGATGTACATCGTACTCTTGGGCCTGGATTATTAGAATCGGCGTATCAAGAATGTCTTTTTTTTGAATTACAATCCTTAGGGTTCTATGTCGTTAAAGAAATTGCTTTACCTATAGTTTATAAGGACATTAAATTGGATCATGGTTATAGAATAGACCTACTTGTTGACAACAAAGTTGTTATTGAACTAAAAACTGTAGATTGTTTTACTGACGTACACTCAGCACAAATTTTAACTTATATGAAATTAGGAAACTATCCTTTAGGTTTATTAATTAACTTTCATACCAAATTATTGAAAAACGGCATTAAACGATTTATAAATACACCTCAGTGAATCTCTGTGAATTCTCTGTGAATCTCTGTGAAACAAATTGAAAAAACTCTTCAAATTTATTCTCAACCTTATACCAAGACCATTACTTATTAGATTGAGTTATGTGGTGAGACCAATGTTGGCTTTTTTCTTAAAAGGAAGTACATACACAGACCCAATTGATGGCAAGAGTTTTAAAACCTTTTTGCCTTATGGTTATGGCAAACAACGTAACAATGTGTTATCTCCTTCCACGTTGAGCTTAGAACGTCACAGGTTATTGTGGTTGTATCTTAAGAATGAGACTAACTTCTTTTCAAAAGATGCTGAATCAAGTTCAGCACTTCGTGTGCTTCATTTTGCTCCTGAACAAGCGTTTTACAAACGTTTCAGAAAGATGTCAAATCTGGATTATGTAACCACTGATTTGAATTCTCCATTAGCTGATGTGAAAGCTGATATTTGCAATCTTCCGTTTAAGGATAATGAGTTTGATATTATTTTATGCAATCATGTGTTAGAGCATATACCTGATGATACCAAGGCCATGCAAGAATTATATCGCGTTTTAAAACCTGGTGGATTTGGTGTGTTTCAAATTCCGCAGGATTTAAATAGGGAATCCACTTTTGAAGATGATAACATCACTGACAAAAAGGAACGTGCCAAAATATTTGGTCAATACGATCATGTACGTATTTATGGTCGTGATTACTTTGAGAAACTTCGTTCTATTGGTTTTAAAGTTGATGAAGTGGATTATACAGCTACTTTTTCAGAAGAAGAAATTACTGAATATTGCTTAGCAAAAGGAGAAATAATTCCTGTGGTAAGAAAATAGACTTTTAGGCCTTTATAGTCAATATTTCATGCCATTGGGTTGTGTAGCGAGCACTTCGTTCTTCTTTAATCAGTTCCCACTCCTTTATTCTAGTACCAATAGAGCCAGACATCACTTTTGATTTTCCAAATTTAGAGTTTAGTCTATCTATGGTGTCCACAAGTCGAGCATCATTATATCTATTTTGGCTTTCAAATAAATTGCCTTGCACATATTGCTCTGGTACAATGCCACTAAGACACACACCTACTTTTTTATAACGAAATCCAGGTTTATAAATGGCGTGCAGCGCTTTTTTTGCTTCAGTTATTAAAACAAAGGTGTTATTGGTTGGTATAGCAAGTGTGCTGGTAATACTGTTAGAATATTGTTTATCTGTTTTACTATGGTAATTGGTATGCAAAAATACTTGCACATACGTTGCACACGATTTTTGGCTACGTAATACTTCGGCAACTTCTGCTATGTAATACGAGCAAGCTTCTTCTATCAGGCTTATATTTTCAAGTCGCTTTCCAAAGGATTTGGCAGTTCCAATATTTTTTTTGGGTTTTGGCTCTGTCATAAAATCAATACAAGGGTCACCTTGTAGTTCATTCCAAAGGCGTTCGCCAACCACTGTCATTTGTTTACGCACCCAATGCAGTGGCAACTGTGTAAAGTGATAAGCCGTAACAACACCAACAGCATTCAATCGTTTTGCGTGTTTTCTTCCTATTCCCCAAACATCCTTAATAGCTGTACTTTTGAGTGCCTCTATCCTCTTTTCTTCAGTGTCTATAACATATACCTGATTGGTTTCCGAGGTTTTTTTCTTAGCAATTCGATTTGCCAACTTTGCTAATACCTTTGTTGGTGCTACACCTACACCAACTGGCAATCCAGTATGCTTAAAAATTGTGTTTTTTATCTCTTGTCCATAATCTCTATAAGAGGTAGTATGACATACACCTGAAAGGTCTAAAAAAGATTCATCAATACTGTAAACTTCCACCAAAGGTGAAAATGTTCGGAGGATATTTATAACGCGTTGGGACATATCTCCATACAACGTATAATTAGAAGAAAAACAGGTTATACCATTTTCTGCCAAGACTTTTTTAATTTTGAAAACAGGCTCAAAAAGCGGTATGTGCGTTAGTGCCTTTGCTTGTTTATTTGCAGCAATGATACAACCATCGTTATTGCTCAATACCACAACTGGTTTATCCCATAAATCTGGTCTAAAAACCTGCTCGCACGAAGCGTAAAAACTATTGCAATCTACCAACGCAATCATGAGACAGCGTGTATAATGTAAGTAATTATTCCCCAAATGGTGTAAGGTTCAGATGGCCTTTTAGAAAAGCGCTTTACCTTAAATTCGCCTTCTTCAACAGCTAGTACCAAACCGTTTTCTTTTGGTGCTAATGACCTGTCAATTATCAAAACATCGTTATTGTGGATATTAAACCCTGAAAGACCATCACCATCAATACGAACAAAAAATGTGGCGTCTGTATTTTTTATAAGATGCTCATGCAAATCTATGGTATGCTCCAGATAATGTGTGGCAGGACTTGGGAAACCCGTTTGTTTGGAGACCTCTGGAGTATGCTTTGCTTTTGCTCTTTTAAGTTTATTAAATGCGATTAAATCCATGCTTAAAATTAAACAAATTGAAGGTAAAAGAATAGGATTTTTTTAAATAAAAGTTCATTGAGATATTCTGCAGCAGACTCTCAGATAACGTGTAGATTTGGATAAAATGATATGGCTTTTTTAGCTTTCAGGAAACCCATTTAAAGCGAGGGTTTTTAATTCTTTATTTTCATTTTCGAAAATAAAAAACACTTTCAATTCAGGATGTGTTTTTAAAAGTTCAGTTACCTTTTCAATTCCCATAGCTTGAAACGCAGTAGCATAAGCATCAGCAGTCATGCAATCATTAGCTATTACAGATACGCTTAGCACATTTGTTTTACTTGGATAACCTGTTTTGGTATCAATGATATGTGCATAACGATTGCCATTTTCATCAAGTTTAAATTTTCTATAAGTTCCAGAGGTTGCCATAGCTCCATCTTCTAAATTTATAGCCTTAATAACAGATTGAGAGCCATCAAAATTTGGTTTATCAATACCAACCATCCAATTGGCTTGTTTTTCTTTGTTTGTGCCTTTGCAACGTATCTCTCCTCCTATTTCAACAAGATAGTCGTTAACATTTTGAGATTCTAAATATTCAGCAATCACATCTACAGCATAACCTTTGGCTATAGCATTAAAATCTAAATAGGTATTCAGATACTCTTTTGAAATAGCGTTCCTTCTCAACGTTACCTTATCTAAGCCAACAGAAAGCATCAAACTATCAATTTTTAGGCTATCTAAGGATACAATTTTTCCTTCAGGACCAAAATCCCAAGCGTTTACAACGGCTCCAATGGTTGGATCAAAAGCTCCAGAAGTAACATCGTAAATTGTTTTTGAGGTATTAAAAACATTTACAAAATGCTCATCAACCTCAACAGTTTCATTTCTGTTTATTTTAGAAATATCTGAATTTTCAATGTAAGTTGACATGGATTTGTTAATCACATAAAACAAGCTATCAAGCTGCTTTTCATAGTTTTCATTACTATCATAAATCACACTATACGAAGTGCCAAAAACCTGACCTGAAAGTTTGGTGTTTTTAGGTTCTTTCTTACAAGAAAAAATTGATATCAATAATATTATTATGACTTTTTTCATAGTGAAATTAATTTCAGTCTATTAACAGATTGCCACGTCATATACTCCTCGCAATGACACTTCAATTTAAATTTGTATCAACAACTTGAATGCCGTTGTACTCAATAAAATATTCTTTGTTTAAGTAAATTGGTAAATCTTCGCCTTCTGGATTGCCCAAACCAACTCCAGCGTACAGCACTTTGGCGTCTTTTTCACGAGCATGCTTTTTAAAGGTTTCCATCCAAACCACATCATAATTATTTGGGTTTTCAGGTAAGATTACGGCTCTTACTATCACAAAAAAATATTGACTGTTCTTATCAATACATACAAACTGAGGATGCTTTTTTAGTTTACTGTTTATAGCAACAAACTCAAAACCTCTGTTTTCCAAGTCTTTACCAACATGATTCATGGCAAGATTATGCAATTCTTGTTCTGTTAATGCTATATTCATCTTGCAAAAATACTATTTATAAAATGATGAATAAAATTGTTTAACTTTAAATGCTATAACCAACCAAAGCTACACGTTAACTAAAAACTACTTACAATAAGTGTAAGTATATGATTAAATTCTTTCGTCGTATTAGACAGCGACTGGTTTCTGAAAATAGATTTTATAAGTATTTGCTTTATGCCATTGGCGAAATCATCCTTGTGGTGATTGGGATTCTTTTGGCACTTCAAATAAATAACTGGAATCAACAACGAATTGAAGACAAAAAAGAGATAGAACTACTTATCGATCTTAAAGATGAATTCGAAAATAATTTAATCGAATTGGAAGAGTCCATTAACATCAATAAAATAGTCACTCAATCCTGCATTGACCTTACCAATATTATCAGATCAAATTCATTATCTAAACAATCTGGCGTTGTCGATAAATTGCTGGTAGCCATTGGTAATTTTAATTCTTTTGATGCCAAAACTGGAATTTCAAGCGAAATAGTTAACTCTGGCAAATTGAGCATTTTAAAAAACGAAACGCTACGAATCCAATTAAACAATTGGTTAACCAATATTATTGATTCTGAGGAAGATATTCTTTTTAGGTCAGACAACTACACGATTAACCTAATGCCTTTTTTGATGAAGCGGTTTCCGCTCGCAAATGGAGAACTTACCAAAAAACTACCTTTTGATAGGAACAACAAATTGCAAACATACCAAGAAAAGTCACCTTTTGAAGCTGATTTAAACCAAAAGGATTTAATGGAATTTGAAAATCAGATTTGGCACCATAAACATAATCAAGATTATGTTGTTATTAACGAGCTAAACCTAAAGGATTTTGTTCTGACCACTATTAATATGATTGAAAAAGAATTAAACAAATAGTTACAGATGATTAAATTCCTTATAAACATACCAACTGTCATGTTGAGCGCAGTCGAGACATCTCATTATGAGATTTCTCAATCGTCACTTCGTTTCCTCATGAAGAAATGCATCAATTAATAAGTGATATCGATAATGAATTATAATCAAGACAATAAGCAATAATATAAAAAGCTAGAAGACATGGGAATATTTTGGGATTTAATACAACAAGACGAATTACAAAAACAAGAAGCCAAAGCCAATAGCTTAGAAGAACGCGTAGAGCAACTGGAAAAAGATTTAAGCGCAACTCGCACCTTACTTAAAAAAACCTTAGTCGCCCTTGAAACTCACCTCACTCAAGATATTGATGGCGATGGTAAAATGGGATAAAATAAACACATATAAACAATAGAAATTAAACAAATGAAAAAATTAGCATTAGTAATAACACTCGCATTCGCTTTTACATTAACAGCGCAAACCGAAAAAGAAAAAGTCTCAGAAACCATAAGTAAATCTGATATTGAAGGTCACATTTATTTTCTGGCAGACGATCTGTTAAAGGGACGAGAAACAGGCACACCAGAACTAAAAATAGCAGCATCTTATTTAGCAAATACACTTCGTGGTTATGGTGTTAAGCCAAACCCAAAAACTGGAACTTATTATCAAGATGTAAAACTAAAACGCGTATCGCCTCCAAAAGAAGCTTCTATAAACATTAATAACCAATCTCTGTCAGATTTTGTTTTCCTTGATGTCGCTGAACTCACTTCAGATACAGAAGCCATCTTTTTAAACTATGGCTTAGAAGCCGATTACGCTAACAAAGATGTAAAAGGAAAAGTAATCATTGTAAAAGCTGGAAGTGCTGAAACCAATGACACTAGAGCTGCCTTTGGTTTACGACGACAAAAACAAAAATTAGCTCAAGATAATGGCGTTAAAGCTATTATTGAACTATTGAATGCAGATGATAATATGTGGAACTTTATTGACCATAACTTTAACGCTCCTAGCCTATCTGTTGACTTAGGAGACGATGCCAATGACGACAACCAAACTGTATATGTTTGGGCTTTGGATAAAGAAGGTAAAATGGCTGATCAATTTAGTAGTTCAACACCAATCAACGTTAAATTATCTGTCGGAGAGAAGGTTGAAGAATCCGTTATTTCTCAAAACATTATTGGCATTGTTGAAGGCACAGATCCAAAATTAAAAAATGAATACATCATTTATTCTGCACACTACGACCATGTTGGCATTGGAACACCAGACGAAACCGGAGACAACATTTACAATGGAGCAAGAGACAATGCTGTAGGTACAACAACGGTTTTGGCAATGGCCGAAAATTTAGCAAAATATCCAACCAAACGTTCGGCGTTATTCATCTTATTTACTGGAGAAGAAAAAGGCTTATTAGGTAGCAGTTATTATGTTGAAAATCCTGTATTGCCTCTCAATCAAATGGTGTATTGTTTTAATAGTGACAATGCTGGTTATAATGATACGTCTTTGATTTCTGTTGTTGGATTAACTAGAACATCTGCTGAGAAAAATATTTTCAATGCAGCAGAAACTTTTGGTTTAAAAGCCATTGAAGATCCAGCAAAAGAACAAGGTTTATTTGATAGAAGTGATAATGTGAATTTTGCTAAAAAAGGCATTCCAGCTCCAACATTCTCTTTAGGGTTTACGGCTTTTAATGGCGATGTCACTAAGTTCTATCACAGACCTGGAGACGAAGCACAAACTTTAGACTATGATTATTTATTAAAGTTTTTCAGAGCCTACGTTTTGGCTGGGCGAAACATTGCCAATGATACAGAAACACCTCGTTGGAACGAAGAAGACAAATATGAAGAAGCCTCAAAAGAATTATATAAAGTGAAAAAGGTTAAAAATTAATATGCAAACAGAAACCATTATATATATTGTTGCTGCAGCTTTAATATTACGAGTGATTATTAAAGTTGTAGCACGTTATATGAAAGAACAAAAAAGTTCAGATAATATGGAATAACTATGCTAAAGTTCTTCAGAAAAATACGTTAAAGACTTATGAAAACTAAAAAAAACACTTTGTCATTCCGCACTTGATGCGGAATCCACAGTTAAACTAAAATGGATTCCTGCTTTGAGCCACTGCTAAAGCTATGGCGACATTCAGTCGCAAGAATGATAGGATACTCGTGATATGATAAAATACTTTAGACATATAAGAAAGAACCTTATGGAAAAAGGAAAAACAGGAAAATACCTTAAATATGCCATTGGCGAAATTGTACTTGTTATGATTGGGATTTTACTAGCATTACAAGTAAATAATTGGAACGAATATAGAAAATCGCAAACCCAAGAATTGAACCTAACCAAACAATTATTGGAAGATGCTAAAGCCGATTCTGTTTTTTTTGAATCCAGAATTACATTTCAAAAAATAAGAGACACACTCTTTAATAATTTACTAAACCTGCATAAGCAAATAGCTGTAGATTCTATTTCAAAATTAACTGTTAACGAAAATCCATTTTTCTTTCGGTTAGCTTACCAATCAAACCTTATCAATAATAATCCTGATGCGTACGATTTAATAAGTGATCATAACCTTAAATCTAAACTAAGAGACTATCAAGCAAAGTATGATTATGTGGTACATAGTATCGAGTTAAGTAATCATATTTCTGAAGAACATAACGTACCATTACAAATTAAATATTATAGTAAAATATCAGAAATGCCAGAAATTATTAAATATAATGATTTATTATTCGCTGTTGAAGACGAAGAAACAATAGCAAAATTTGCAGTGTTTAAATCTTATGGAATTAACTACTTAATTCAAGTAGAAAAATTTTTAAAAACAAATAACGAACTAATGCAATTACTCACAACTTATATTGAAAACAATAAATGAATTTATTAGATAAGAATAAATTAAAACAATAGTATTTTCATTAAGCTAAAACTAATCTCTCAACTATTAATTAAAATTTAAAATAGTTAAATTCGTACAACTCAGTAAACTAAAAAACCAATCCTAATGAAAAAAATACTAAAACTAATTGTAGTAATCATCATCATCGTTTTAGCAGTCTTAATCTTTAACACCTTAAGATTAAGTTCAAAACAGGTGGCTCCACAAGCTTTAGAAAGTGTTAATCTTCCAAGTGATGCCTTTCAAAACCTTTCAAAAGCCATACAATTTCCAACCGTTTCATATAGTGAAGATGCCATTCCAGATTCAACTGCATTTTTTGGTTTTCATCGCTTTCTTGAAGAAACGTTCCCATTAACACATGCCAATTTATCACTTGAAAAAATAAACAATTACAGTTTACTCTACAAATGGGAAGGGTCAGATGCTTCAACAAAACCCATCATATTAATGTCTCATCAAGATGTTGTTCCAGTTGACGAACCAACTCTTGCGGATTGGGAAGCTGGACCATTTGAAGGTAAAATTACAGACACACATATTGTTGGTCGTGGCACCATGGATGATAAAGGCACTTTAGTAGGATTACTAGAAGCAGTAGAAAAATTACTCGAAGAAGGATATACACCTAAACGCACATTTTACTTAGCATCTGGTCACGATGAAGAAGTTGGTGGTGCTAATGGTGCTGCTGCCATTGCAGCTCATTTAAAAGCTAAAGGCGTTCATGCAGCCATGACCCTTGACGAAGGCGGTTTTATCGCGGAAGGTATAGTTCCTGGAGTTGATAAACCAGTCGCGATGGTAAACCTTGCTGAAAAAGGTTTTGCTTCATTTAGACTTATTGTTGAAACTACAGGAGGACACAGCTCGCAACCTCCACGAGAAAATACCATTGGAATGCTTGCGCAAGCTATTGTAGATCTAGAAAACAATCAATTACCTTACAAATTGGTAAAACCTGTGGATTACCAATTGGAGTATATGGGAGCAGAACTTCCATTTTTTCAAAAGCTTGCTTTTGCCAATCCTTGGTTGTTTAAAAAACCTATACTCGAAGCTTTAAATGCGCATACTACCACAGCTCCAACCATTATTGATGGTGGAGTGAAAAATAACGTGATTCCAACAGTTGCTGAAGCAACCATTAATTTTAGAATTCTACCTGGTGAAACCATAGAATCTACACAGCAACACATTGAAGCAACCATTTCAGATAAAATAAGAGTAGAGCCAGTTGGTTTTTTAACTAATCCATCTCCTGTTTCAAGTATCGATTCTGATGCTTTTAAAACATTAGAACAAACCATTCGTGATATGTTTCCAACAAGTATTGTTGTTCCAGGTTTAGTTGGTGGTGGCACTGATGCCAGATATTTTTACGATATCTCAGACGATGTGTATCGTTTTTACCCAATTCGCATTGGTCCAGATAGTATGACCAGGTTTCATGGTATTGACGAAAAAATAAGTAAAGACAATTACGAAGAGATTATTGAATTTGCCTACCATTTGATAAAGAGGTTTGATTGATGATAAAGTTTTTTAGATTATCGAAACAAAATTTTGCTACTGCAAAATCAAATGTCCAATGGACATTTGGTGGAGATAGCCGCTTGCGGAAAAAATAGAAACTAAAAATATGATAAAATTCTTCAGAAAAATAAGATACAATCTTATGGAAACTGGTAAAACTTCAAAATATTTAAAGTATGCCATTGGCGAAATAATCCTTGTAGTTATTGGCATTCTTATCGCTTTAAGTATTAATAATTGGAATGAGTCAAGGAAAGAAGCTATTCAAGAAACTGCAATATGAAACCAATTAGACATTGAATTCAAAAGCAATTTAAGACAACTGGATGAAAAAATTGATTTGAAAAAGGAAGCGATAAATTCATCATTACAACTATTTGAATATATTGATTTTCCAAATCTTCGAAATAAAGATAGCGTTGATTATCATTTAGCAAGGACGCTGCCATTTTCTACATTTGACCCAATAGTAAATGACTTGGCTAGTTCAGGAGAATTAAGAATCATAAAAAACGATAGTTTAAAACAAAAGCTCTCTTTTTGGACGTCTGAAGTAAAGGATTTACGAGAAGAAGAGATGGCTTGGCAAGAGCATAGAAATAATAAATATGAACCTTTCCTTATTAAGCATTATCAACTAAGAACCATTAGAAATATAGCCAATAAAACGAACGTTTTAGGAAAATATTTAATTGAAGACAAGTCGACCATTATGAAACCTGTAATTGGTGTTACTAAACATCCTGAAAATTTTAACCTATTGTTGAATCACCCAGACTTTGAAGATCATATAGAAAGGTGCTTAACAAAAAATAATCATGCGCTTAACCAATCTTCTATTTTAAGAAAAAGATTAATAGAAATATTAGACATATTAAATTCTGAATTAAAGAATACAAACAATGATTAAATTCTTTCGTCATATTCGTAAATCACTCCTTATGGAAAACAAAACAGGAAAGTATTTTAAATACGCTATTGGCGAAATCATTCTTGTGGTCATTGGTATTCTTATTGCATTAAGTATTAATAACTGGAATGAAAACAGAAAAGACAGAATAAAAGAAACAGCTATTTTAAAGGAGCTCAACAAAGACTTTAATAATAATTTGCTACAGTTTGAAAATGTTAAAACAGTACATTCCAATTCTTTAAAAAGTGCTGAGAAATTCAAAATGTACATCAATCATTCAGATGTTTTGGCTGTAAAAGACAGTATTGCCAAATACTATTTTTTAGCCTTTAATGGTGTATCTTATAATCCTTCAAATGGTGTTGTGGAATCATTAATCTCTTCAGGTGATTACCAACTCATTAAAAATGATACACTGCGAAATTACCTCATTTCATGGAAAGATGTCCTTTTGGATTATCTTGAAGAAGAAGAGGTGTCAAGAAAACTTTGGAGTGAAAAAATTGAACCCTTTATTATTGAAAGTGGTGACTTTGCCAATTTAGCAAGTCCTAAAAACTTTAAACTTATTACAACAGACCAATTTAAAAACCTCACAGAACGTCATATTTTTTACCTTAAAAATATAATGAGGTCTATTGAAAGTGAACCATTACAATACTATTTAAACGAAATTGTAAGACTTACCAAATAATTAGTTTTTGAATAAATAAAACAAAAAGCCCAACAGAATCTGTTGGGCCTTGCTTTATAATAAATTGAGACTAGCCTCCAAAATCATCAAATCTGATATGCTCATCTGGAATACCAAAATCTTCTCCCATCTTCTGAACAGCTTTGTTCATTAATGGAGGTCCACAGAAATATAATTCAATATCTTCTGGTGACTCATGATGATTCAAGTAGTTATCAATTACACAGTTGTGAATAAATCCAACAAAACCATCTCCAGGTGCATCAATATTTTCTTTTACTTTCCAGTTGTCTTCAGGCAAAGGTTCAGATAATGCTAAGTAAAATTTAAAGTTAGGGAAACTGTCTTCTAATTGCTTAAAGTGATCCAAATAGAACAGCTCACGTTTAGAACGACCTCCATACCAATACGTTACTTTTCTACCAGTTTTTAAGGTTTTGAATAAGTGATATAAGTGAGAACGCATAGGTGCCATTCCTGCTCCACCACCAACATACAACATTTCACTTTCAGACTCATTAATGAAAAATTCTCCATAAGGTCCTGAGATAGTTACTTTATCTCCAGGTTTCTGATTGAAAATATAAGATGATGCAATACCAGGATTAACATCCATCCAACCGTTTTTATTTCTGTCCCAAGGTGGAGTTGCAATACGAACGTTTAACATGATTTCACGTCCTTCAGCTGGATAAGAAGCCATTGAATATGCTCTCTCAACAACCTCAGTATTTTTCATTACCAATGGCCAAAGATTGAATTTATCCCATTCTGCTTGAAACTTATCTGGAGTTTCGTGCTCCTCTGGATGCGCTGTAATATCCATCTCAGAAAACTTAATCTCACATGGTGGTATTTCAATTTGAATATATCCTCCAGCTTTGTAACCCATATCTTCAGGAATTTCAACAACGAATTCCTTAATGAAGGATGCAACATTATAGTTACGCACAACAGTGGCTTCCCATTTCTTGATTCCGAAAACTTCTTCTGGAATGGTGATTTCCATGTCCTGTTTCACCTTTACCTGACAAGATAAACGTGCTCCATGAGCTAATTCTTTTCTTGTAAAGTGAGGTGTTTCTGTAGGCAATGCTTCTCCTCCACCTGATAAAACATGACATTCACATTGAATACAAGTTCCACCA
>JAUIGO010000046.1 GCA_030429955.1 Bacteroidia bacterium | reverse complement strand
AGGTTCTACTTTCTCATCTGAAGGCTCTTTGGTTGAAGGATTTTCTTTACAAGACCATATAAAAAGTAAAATAAAAAAAAGAAGAAAATGACGCATGCTTAGTGTTTTCCACTAAAATAGCAATTTATTCAATTTCTTTCTTCAAAAGGAACAACGATTCCTTTTTCTAAATAGTTTTTCAATCCGTTAAGCAACAAAGCCCAACAAAAAGAGGAGTGTTTAAAATGATCATTGTTTTTTGGCCAATCTACATGACTAAACCTCACCATCGTTCCGTTTTTGGTTGCTTCCAATTCAAAACCAAAAGTTGTTGGATTCCAGTCGTTATCAGATTTAAGCATTTTTAAATGGAAAGATGTATTGGGTTTAATTTTTGAAACTTTACAATACCAATCATAGGTATCCGTAAAATTCAAATTGTATTCGGCATTTAATTCTGGTTGGCCTGAGCTTTTGAGAGTCCACCAATTATCAAGATGCTTTGGTAATGACACAGCATCAAATACTTCTTTAGTTGAAGCATTAATTAGGAAGTTATGGTAAATGTTGTTAATCATATTAAAGACATTTCGACTGCGCTCAATGTGACAAATCTATTTGAAGAACGAATCTACAAACTCATACTTGTTAAATACTTGAAGATCTTCAATGCCTTCACCTACTCCAATATATTTTACTGGCACTTTAAATTCGTCACTAATTCCAATCACGACACCACCTTTGGCAGTTCCATCTAATTTTGTGACTGCCAATGAAGTCACTTCAGTTGCCGCTGTAAACTGCTTGGCTTGTTCAAAAGCGTTTTGACCTGTTGAGCCATCTAAAACCAACAACACATCATGAGGTGCATCATCAACTACTTTTTGCATGACGCGTTTCACTTTAGTCAGCTCATTCATTAAATTGACTTTATTGTGCAAACGTCCAGCTGTATCAATAATCACCACATCAGCATTATGTGTAACAGCAGACTGTAAGGTGTCAAAAGCAACAGAAGCTGGATCACTTCCCATGGATTGTTTTACAATTGGTACATCAACTCTATCTGCCCAAACTTGTAACTGGTCTATCGCAGCTGCTCTAAAGGTATCAGCAGCTCCTAAAACCACATTCAAGCCTTGTTTTTTAAACTGATAAGCGAGTTTTCCAATCGTTGTGGTTTTACCAACTCCGTTCACGCCAACCACCATGATAACATGTGGCTTTTTTGTATCTGGAATGGTAAACTCAGATGCTTCACCAGAATTGGTTTCAGATAGCAAACCTGCAATTTCTTCACGTAGTATTTGATTAAGTTCTGACGTTCCTAAGTACTTGTCTTTTGCAACACGTGCTTCAATGCGATCAATCACTTTAAGGGTTGTATTGACACCAACATCACTAGTTACTAAAATTTCCTCAAGATTATCTAAAACTTCATCATCAACTTTAGACTTACCTGCAACTGCTTTATTTAGTTTTGTAAAAAACGTGGTTTTAGATTTTTCTAATCCTTTATCTAAGGTTTCTTTTTTTTCTGAAGAGAATATTTTTTTAAAAAAGCTCATTTATAATAATGTTTCATTCAAATAACACATTGCAATAGTCTTGCCTAAAAGCAAATGCTGCTACATTGTCATAAAAATCAGGTATAAAGAAAATGAATATTTGTTAATTAACTTTAAGAATCAATTAAAAAGATTCCCATTTCTCAACTTCTTTAAAATTACTTTGTTGATCAAAGTCATGGAAATAAAAAAAACAAAAGCCGCTTTCTAGTTGAAAGCAGCTTAAAATATCTTTAAAACAAGAACAATTTACTTTTTATCTAAAAAGTCGTTTACTTGTTCTGGAGCCATAATTGATTCAACAAACATGTAAGCTCCAGATTTTGGAGACTTTACCATTTTTATAGCTTTTGTTAATCTTTTAGATCCTGTTTGTAATGATGCTACTGATTTCTTTGCCATGATTCAATTATTTAATTTACTTAATTTCTTTATGAACTGTCATACGCTTAAGAATAGGATTAAATTTTTTAATCTCCATTCTGTCAGGTGTGTTCTTTTTGTTTTTTGTTGTAATATAACGAGATGTTCCAGGTTGCCCAGATTCTTTATGCTCTGTACACTCTAAAATTACCTGAACTCTATTTCCTTTTTTTGCCATTGTTTTATTATTTAACGTATGAGGCTATTATTTTATAAATCCTTTTGCTTTAGCAGTTTTTAATGCTGCTGCAATACCAACTTTGTTAATTGTTTTTAACGCTGATGTAGAAACTTTTAAAGTTACCCATTTATCTTCTTCAGGAATATAAAAACGTTTCTTGATTAGGTTAGCATTAAATTTACGCTTAGTCTTATTCATAGCGTGAGATACGTTGTTTCCAACCATCGCTTTCTTACCTGTAAGTTCACAAACTCTTGACATTCTTTCTAACTTTAAAAAATTGTTGTTTTTAAACGAGGTGCAAATTTACAAATTCTTTGGTAGTTGACAAACTTTATTTTATCAATTTTTAAAAATTTCTTTCTGCAATAATTCAAAAGCTTTGTTTACGGCTTTGTTTATGACTTTCGTTCTGTGGTTTCCCAAATGGAATTCCTCAGAAAAAATGCCTTGAGGCGATGCTAAAGCTATACATACTGTACCTACCTCTGCATCACCATCACCTTTTGTTGGTCCTGCATTTCCTGTGGTAGAAATAGCATAATCTGTTTTAAATAATTTTTGTGCTTGCACTGCCATAGCTTCAGCCACTTGTGTGCTCACTACAGAATATTTATCAATAATATCAGCATCTACTTTTAATACATCAATTTTAGCTTGCGTTGCATAGCTAACCACACTGCCTTTAAAATAATTAGAAGCTCCTGGAATAGCTGTTATTTGTTCAGCAATTTTTCCACCTGTGCAACTTTCGGCTGTTGCCAATGTTTTACCAAGTTCGGTTAATTTTTTTCCGATAATGGCTTCAATGGAATGATCCTCTTCAAAACCAACAAAAATATCTTGTATTTGAGGCAATAGTTCTGAGATTTGTTTTTCCATTTCAGACACTACCACTTCCTTATCATTAGCCTTTGCTGACAAACGTAATCTCACTCTACCTAAACTTGGCAAATAAGCTAGTTTGATGAATTTTGGTAAGTTATCTTCCCAAGCTTCAATACGTTCTGCCAATTTACTTTCTCCAAGTCCATAAGTCAGCAAGGTTTTGTGAAGAATAAAAGGCAACTTAAATTGTTTTCTAAGCTTTGGTATCGCTTCATTTTCAATTAAGGCTTTCATTTCAAAAGGAACTCCTGGAAGTGAAATGAATACTTTTGAGTCCTTTTCAAGCCACATGCCTGGAGCACTTCCATAACGATTCATCAAGACTTTGGCTTTTGAAGGCACTAAAGCTTGATCTATATTCACTTGTGACAATTCTTGCTTGATGTATTTTCTCCAGAGTTCTTGAATGTTTTCCAGAACCGAAGCGTCTGGAACTAAGGTATCGTTAAAATAGTCGGCTAAGGTGTTTTTGGTGATATCATCCTTTGTTGGACCTAAACCTCCTGTAATAATGATGATATCAGCATTTTCTTCAGCTTCTTTTAAGGATTTTAAGATGTGAGCTTTATCGTCTTGTACTGACGTAATTTGGTATACCGAAACACCTATTTTATTAAGCTGTTTGGCAATAAAAGCGGAATTAGAATCTACAATCTGACCAATGAGAATCTCATCACCAATTGTTATTATTTCTGCTTGCATTATAGGTTGAAGTCTGCCTTGATTTCGGCTGCTGCTTTTTCAACAGCAACCATTACTTTTTCAAGTTGGTCTGTTATATCTTTTCCTTTTTGCTCAAATTTCCCCCAATCTTGAACTTCTATGAGTTCTTCTAGAACACCAAGTTCAAACATATCAATAGTAGGTTTCATTTTATGAGCAGCTTTGTAAGTAGCTAAATGGTCTGAGCTATCTACAGCAATTTTTAAAAGTCGTGCATCTGCTGGAACTTCCTCTAAGAAAGTCATGGCTAAGGTTTCAATAAATTCCTGGTCATTTCCAGAGAGTTCACGAATTTTATCTAATTTATAATTTTGTTCCATTTATTTAACTGTTATAGAGAATAGTTCGTCATTCTCAATATATCCTTTTAGTTTATCATTAGCAACTACCTTGCCAACTCCTGCTGGAGTTCCCGTAAAGATAATATCTCCAATCTTCAAAGTAAAATATTTTGACACATATTCGATTAACTCGTCTATTTTCCAAAGCATTAGGTTGGTGTTTCCATCCTGAACAACTTCATCATTTTTGAGTAATTTAAACTGAATATCGTCAACATTTTCAAACTTAGTTTTTGGCAACCACTTGCCTACTACAGCAGCGCCATCAAAGGATTTTGCCTTTTCCCATGGCAAGCCTTTTTCTTTCAATTGGCTTTGCAAATCTCGTGCAGTAAAGTCTATCCCAAGACCTATTTCGTCATAGTATTTATGAGCAAATTTTTTATCAATATGCTTACCAACTTTATTGATTTTTACCAAAATCTCGACCTCATGATGCACATCATCAGAGAAATCTGGAATAAAAAATGGCTGATTTTTAAGAAGAATCGCAGTATCTGGCTTAATAAACACCACAGGGTCTGTTGGCTTTTCGTTTTGAAGTTCTTCTATGTGTTTGGTGTAGTTACGACCAATGCAAATGAGTTTCATAATTTTTTGAGATAATAGACTATAGACCGCTTTGCTGCTAGAGGCAAGACCAACGCGTTAAAAAATTATAGTCTTGGTTCTTGATTCTATATTCTTGTTTCTTTAATCTAATTTATTATTAAACTGTCTCAGTTTTATAGCTGTCAATACTTTTTTGGTGTACAAAGGAAAGTCTGCATTTAAAAGCCAACCAAAGTAACCAGGCTCTTCTTCCATAACATCTACAACACGTTTGCCTTTGTGCTTCCCAAATGAAAAGCATTCTTCTTTTTGTTTGTTGTAAATAATAAATCCAGCAAAATCGGCAAACTTTTTACGTGAGCTGAATTCGGCTAAAAATTTGGTGTCATTTTCCAATTCGTCATACTTTGCTATTTGCGCTTTAAGCACTTCATACGTCGCTTTGGTATCTGCTTCAGCACTATGTGCATCCTCTAAATTTTCATCGCAATAAAACTTGTAAGCTGCACTTAAGGTACGTTTTTCCATTTTATGAAAAATGGTTTGCACATCAACAGCAACGCGGTTTTTCATATCAAAATCAACCTCAGCACGCAACATTTCTTCTGCCAATAACGGAATATCAAACCTATTGGAGTTAAAACCACCTAAATCTGAATCCTTAATCATATTATAAATATCCTTGGCCAATTCTTTAAAAGTTGGCTCGTTTGCCACCTTTTCGTTAGTAATACCATGAATAGCAATAACTTCTTTTGGGATTTCCATTTCTGGATTAACCAACCAGGTTTTGCTTTCCTCTGTTCCGTTAGGAAAGACTTTAAGGATAGAGATTTCTACGATTCTGTCTTGTGAAATATTTACTCCAGTGGTTTCTAAGTCAAAGAAACAAATGGGTTTGGTTAGGTTTAACTGCATTAATCAATAGTTTTATAGAGTGCAAAAGTACATGATTTTTTTTGTTTGGAAATTGATAACAACCAAATTAAAAAATTACATGGACTAACGAAATGGTTACTGATGTGAAACTAGATTTTGTATGTTTTAAAAGACAAAATTTAGTTTTTTACAGAAGAAAGGTAACGAGAATAAACAAACAAGAGGGTTGGGTTTTTGAAAACCTCTTGACTTTATTAAAAAAATTGTCGACCTTCGTTTAACGTCGTGTATAAAATATTAAAACATTACATACACAATAAAAGTTAGCAGCAATTTTGAATTGACCAAATCTAAAGAAATTGATAAAAGAATACGAAAGGGAATTAACCGAATCTGAAAAAAGGATTTTAAAACGTGAAATGGATGATGTAAAAGCTTCTATTCCCAAAAGTATTATGTCAATAATTTTAAAGATTTTATTGGTAATTGTATTTATTGCTATTGTAATTTACTTTCCTAAAATCTGGTTGATTTTCATTTTCGGAATTATTTCTTTCTTTCTTATTTGGACAATAACTATTGACTTACCAGACTTGATAAACATTCCAAAATTTCTTAAGGAAAAAGAAGCCGTAATTAATAATGGAATAACTAGAGTAAGTGAAATTAATATTGATAGATATATTAAAATTGCAAACTTTGAAGATGAGGGAAATCATTTTATTGTGGAGTATAACGGAAAATTAACGCTAATTGGTGGTCAGGATTTTCTTGGAGTTAGAAAACTAAAAAACAAGATTGAGCAAATTGAAATAATGAACTCTGAGAAAAACAGAATATATTACGAAAAGGTAAAAAAGTACGGGAAAAACTTAAGCCCTTACTATGTTTTCAAAAAAGGAATTTCGGACAAATTTGTGGAATCAGAAATTTGGACAAACTTAACGAATCGAAATCCATTTTCTGGAAAATTAGAGGATTTAAATGAGTTTATAAAAGAAGATAAATCAAGATAAAAAACAGCTGCTAACACCGTGTAAAAATAATTACTTGGTTCTAGACTACTCGGAAAATCCTGCAGATTTTCCTCTGGTTCGTTCCATTTTTAGTAAGTTAGTTGCTTGCACAAGCAACTATTCTTACACAAATACGTTAAACGAAACCAGAAAAATAGTTGAAAAAGAAAAGCACAGTTTTAGACTGTGCTTTTTTATATATTAATGAGATTCCTGCCTTACTTCGACAATGCTTCGACAAGCTCAGCATGACAAAAAAGGAATGCGTTAGATTTCTCTATTACTATCCCAAGCTTCTAGGTAATCTTTAACAGCTTTTACAAATTGTCCTCCAAGCGCACCATTAACCACACGATGGTCGTAAGAGTGCGACATAAACATTTTGTAACGTATCCCAATAAAATCACCTTCAGCTGTTTCAATAACAGCAGGCACTTTACGTATAGCACCAAGTGCCAAAATACCAACTTGTGGTTGATTGATAATTGGTGTTCCCATAATGCTACCAAAGGTTCCAACATTGGTTACAGTATAGGTTCCACCTTGTATATCGTCTGGTTTTAATTGGTTCAATCTGGCACGATTGGCCAAGTCATTCACTTGCTTGGTCATACCAATCAAGTTCAATTGGTCTGCATTTTTAATCACAGGAACAATTAAGTTTCCGTCTCCTAAAGCAGCTGCCATACCTAGATTGATATTCTTTTTCTTGATGATGTTGTCACCTTGAACCGAAATGTTCATCATTGGATAATCACGCAATGCTTTAGCGACAGCTTCCATGAAAATTGGTGTAAAGGTTAAGTTTTCACCTTCACGTTTTTGGAACGCATCTTTTACCTTGTTTCTCCAGTTCCAGATTTTGGTCACGTCAGCTTCAATAAAACTTTGCACGTGAGCAGACGTTTGCACAGAATCTACCATGTGCTTAGCTACGAGTTTGCCCATTCGGCTCATCTCGATAATTTCATCTTCTCCAGAGCTAATTGCTGGCTTCACTTTCTTCACTTCTGGAGCTTGTGTTGGCACATTTGCCTCACCATTGGATTGTACTTGCTCAACTTTTGGAGTTGCTGGAACTGTTGGAGCAGCCGGTTGATTGCCTCTGTTTTCAACATACGCCAAAATATCGTTTTTGGTGACACGACCTTCACTTCCTGATCCAGTAATAGCATCTAATTCTGCTTGTGAAACACCTTCTTTTTTAGCTATATTTCTTACTAAAGGCGAATAAAAACGATCGCCTGATGATACTGCTGGAGCAGCGACTGCTTTTGCAGCAACAACGGTTTCAGCAACCTGAATGACTTCAGGAGCTATTTTTGGTTCTTCTTTTTGCTCTGGTATTTCTTGAGTTGGTACAGAAGCACTTGCTTTAACTTCGCCTTCAGTTTCTATCACTGCAATGGTTTGTCCAACTTGCACGACATCATCAACATTAAAAAGTTTTTCAACTAACACACCATCAACTTCACTAGGCACTTCACTATCCACCTTATCTGTAGCAATTTCAAGCACAGCTTCATCTGCTTCAATGGTATCTCCAACTTCTTTAAGCCATGATGTTATGGTTGCTTCTGCAACGCTTTCTCCCATTTTTGGTAACTTCAGTTCAAATTTTGCCATATCTATAATGCAAAAGCGGTTTTTAGGTTTCTGAGTGCAAAATTAATGAAAAATCAATTAGTTTATTGAACTTCCTTCAATTAATTATTGCTTAAAAATATAATTCTAGGAATTAAAAACTTATCCAAATTTAACAAATATGTCACCTTGAGCGCAGTCGAAAGGTCTTAAAAACATCTCGACTGCGCTCGATGTGACACTCTTTTTTTATTAATTAGGATAATAGAGTTCACTTTTAAATTAATTCTGATGAAATTGAATCACCTCACCTCTATTTAAAGAATCATTGCTACCTATAATATAGTCCGAATTATTGGGCAGGATTTTAAAACTGAGACTGTTTGGTGTATGTAGATTTTCAAAATTATTGATAATGTCTTTGTAACTTAAGGCATGTGCATCAAAAATAATTTCAGAATTTGGTTTAATGTCTTTAACGTGGTTTTGAACATGCACTTTTTTGTTTAAAACAGTTTCTAATGCATTATTACTCGCATCTGAGATAAAATAATATTGTTCTGGTTGAAATGGTTTAGAAATGCTTTTCCTTTTAAACAAATGTGCGAAGTTAATACCAAGCATCACAAACGTATCAAACAACACATTGGTTCTAAAATGCTTTTCATAAAACAGTTTCATAGCTTTATAAAAACGCTTCGTGTATTTTTTATCCTTAGCTGTACTTTCGCCTTTGTAATGAATGCAAGTGGTCTTTCCGAAGTAGTAATTTTGAAAACCTGATTGAAGAAGTTTGTAAGACAAATCGATATCTTCACCATACATAAAATAGTCTTCGTCAAAACCTTTAACCTCATTGTAAGTATCCTTTTTCATAAACATGAATGCTCCAACTAACACATCAACCTTTCCTATTTCATTTACATAGATATGGTTGGCATAATAGTTTTTCCCGTTTCCAAAAATCTTCTGTAAGGCGACTTTAACCACAGGAACATTACGTTTGCTTTCTGGTAAAAATTTACCAGAACCATCAATGAGCTTGCAACCAATAGCTCCTAAATCAGGTGTTGATTCAGCAAACTCTAAAAGTTTTATAAAGGTATCTTCGGCAACAACAGTGTCAGGATTTAAAATACAAATGTATTCGCCTTTTGCTATTTTAACACCTTGGTTATTGGCTTTTGCAAAACCGACATTATCCTGATTTGAAATTAATATTACTGATGGAAATTTCTGTTTTACCATATCGCAACTACCATCAGACGAGTCATTATCAACCACAATAATTTCGGCATTGATGCTTGTAATGGCTTGCTCTACACTTTTTAAACAGAGTTCTAAAAAGAATTTGACATTGTAGTTAAGTATAACAACCGAAAGTTTCATTTACGATTTTAAAGAAATTTCAAACGGAATTCTGTTTGTAATGCTTCGACCAAGAGTAATTTCATCAGCATATTCCAATTCGTCACCAACAGAAATTCCTCTAGCAATGGTTGAGGTAATCACACTATAATCTTGTATTTGTCTATAGATATAAAAGTTGGTAGTATCGCCTTCCATGGTTGAGCTTAAGGCGAAGATAAGCTCCTTGATATCACCTTGTTTTACTTTTTCAACCAACGAAGCTATATTTAAATCGTGAGGTCCAATACCATCCATTGGTGAAATTTTTCCTCCCAGCACGTGATACAATCCTCTAAACGAGCTAGTGCCTTCAATAGCCATAACGTCTCTTATATCTTCAACAACGCAGATAATGTCTTTGTCTCGATGCGGATTGGAGCAAATTTCACAAACATCGACATCGCTAATATTATGGCAGCTTTTACAGAACTTAATATCGTTGCGCATTTTGGTAATGGCTTCAGCTAAATGTTTGGTTTGGTCGTTAGGTTGACGCATTAAATGCAGCACTAAACGCAATGCTGTACGCTTACCAATTCCTGGTAATTGTGACATTTCGTTCACAGCATTTTGAAGTAATTTTGATGAGAATTCCATTGGCACGAATTTACAATTTATTCTGAACTTGAATCGTAATCTTTACTCAAGTTTTTATCTTAATTTGGATTTTGAATTTTTTAATTTGTAATTTTCAATTCTAAAATCACTAGCATATGAGCGCAACGCAAATACTCATTTTAATAGCAGCCTATTTTGGTGTGCTCATACTCATCTCTTATTTCACAGGTAAAAACGATAACAACGACGATTTCTTTAAAGCAGGAAAACAAAGTCCTTGGTATATTGTGGCCTTCGGAATGGTTGGTGCATCACTTTCAGGTGTGACTTTTATTTCGGTTCCAGGTTGGATTGAAGGTTCTCAGTTTAGTTACTTTCAGGTGGTTTTGGGTTATATGGTAGGCTATTTTGTGGTGGCTTATGTGCTATTACCCATTTATTACAAACTGAATGTTACCTCTATTTACGAATATTTATTACAGCGTTTTGGTGTGGTTAGTCATAAAACTGGAGCGTTTTTCTTTTTCCTATCAAGAGTTTTAGGTGCTGCTTTCCGATTGTTTTTGGTAGCCATAGTTCTACAACAATTTGTATTTAATGCGTGGAATGTGCCTTTTGAAGTCACTGTAGTTATCTCAATACTCCTAATATGGATTTACACCAATAAAGGAGGCATCAAAACCATAGTGTGGACAGATACTCTACAGACCTTATTTATGATTGTGGCTGTTATCTTATCCATCTATTTTATTAATGATAGTTTAGGATGGAGTTTTGGTGAATTTTTAGCTTCAAGTGAATTGAAAGAATACAGCAAAGTGTTTGTGACTGATAGCTTTTTAGAGCGAAGCCACTTTCTGAAATCGTTTGTTGGTGGTATGTTTATTACCATTTGCATGACAGGTTTAGATCAAGACATGATGCAAAAAAACCTGACTTGTAAATCGTTAAAAGATGCTCAAAAAAATATGGTATCCTTTAGTATTGTTTTGGTTATTGTTACTTTTCTATTCATGTTGTTAGGTGCTTTATTATACATCTATGCCAACGAACACAATATCGCTATGCCTTTAATGGATGGCAAACCAAGAACCGATTTATTATTCCCTGAAATAGCTTTAAATGGAGGCTTGAGCATCACACTTGCTATCACATTTATGTTGGGCTTGATTGCTGCTGCTTATAGTAGTGCAGACAGTGCCTTAACCTCATTGACCACTTCGTTCTGTGTCGATTTTCTAAACATAGAAAAGAAACCTAAAGAGCTACAAAAAAGCGTACGTAAAAAAGCGCATATTGGTATGAGTATCATGCTTGTTATTGTCATTATTATCTTCAAATATGTACTTACAAGTAATGTTATAGATAGCTTGCTCACTGTAGCTGGTTATACCTATGGACCTTTACTTGGTTTATTCGCTTTTGGAATTTTTACTAAGTATCAAGTAAAAGACAAGTATGTTTGGGTTGTTGCTGTGTGTTCTGTGATATTGATTACTCTTATTGGCAGTATTCCACCTGAAAAACTTGGAGGCTATGTATTGGGTTACGAGTTGTTACCAATCAATGGCTTGCTCACTTTTATTGGGCTATTATTGATACGAAAGAAAAACTGATTGTTATTACGCAGAGATGCTCAAAGTTTTATTTAAAACTTTAAGTACTTTAGGCAATAATAACTTTAGTTACTTTTAGTACTGATTCGTAGAAAGTAACACCAAAGTACATGCTATTTCAAAATTGATGTTGTGTTCTTTCAATATTTGAAAGAATTCAGGATTTTCTGTTCCTGGATTAAAGATGACTCTATTGGGTTTTAAACTTATGATATAATCATAATACTCCTTTTGCCTTTTCGCATTTAAATAAAGAGTTACTGTATCAATTTCCTTATAAGGTTTTAAAGTTGTATCAATCTTAACACCATCAACCTCACCTGCTTTCAATCCGAAAGCTACTACGTTGTGATTGTTTGCTACCAAGCGCTGTATCGCATAGTTAGAATATCTATTCGGTTTTAATGAAGCTCCAAAAACTAGTGTCTTTTGCATAGAAATGTTAAAAAAATGTTAATGCGTGTTAAAAAAAGTAACAGCAAAGTGTTATAGTCGTCTTTTAGGTATAAATGTAGTAAAATGCATTTATAAATAGACAATTCATCAATCAATCAAAAATCAATGAAAAAACTAATCACACTATGTGTTTTGGTATTACTTACTGTACAACACACATTCGCAAACAATTTTAATACAAATAACGAATTAGTAGATGGATCTATATCTGGAAAGGTAATAGATGAAGTACTAAATGAACCGCTTCCTTATGTAAATATTATTATTAAAAATGAAAAGGGAGAAATTGTTACTGGAAGTATTACACAAGAAGACGGAACCTTTGAAATCACTAAAATTCCTGAAGGAAAAATTACTGTAACTGCACAATATATTGGCTACAAAGCTATTGTTAAGGAATTAAATATTACTCCGAAAAATAGAAAATTCGATTTAGGAGAACTTAGACTTGTAGAAGAAGCTGCAAGCTTGGATGAAGTTACTATTATAGCAGAAACATCAACCATTCAGCAAAAGGTAGACAGAAAAGTCATTAATGTTGGTAAAGATTTAGCTGCTTCCGGAACAGCATCTGAGCTTATGGTTGGTATTCCTTCTGTAAGTGTTGATGCGCAAACTGGAGACATAAGCTTAAGAGGTAACCAAAACGTACGTGTTATGGTTGATGGGAAACTGTCAAACATTCCTACAGCTCAATTACTTAAACAGATTCCTTCAACTGCCATAAAATCTGTGGAGTTAATCACTAATCCATCAGCTAAATACGATCCAGATGGTATGAGTGGTATCATTAATATTGTGTTACACAAAAACACAATGGTTGGCTTTAATGGTAATTTAAGCACCAATTTCAGTTATGAAATGGAACCTAAATTCAACAGTTCATTAAACATGAACTACAGAAATGGCAAGTTCAATTTTTATGGGAATTACAGTAATAATATTTCAAGAAATGCCAACTATGGTTCAATTGATAGAATTGAGCAAAATACACTCCAACTTATAGATGTTTTAGACAAGCGTAAATCAAATGTATTTAAAGTCGGTGTCGATTTCTATATGGACGATAAAAACACAATCTCTGTATTTACTAGTAAAAACATCTTTGATGGTGGAACAGACGCTATGACAAATATCTTTTATGGTGATGACACGTTCCAAAATCAATTAATTACAAATATTGGTGATAACAATTCTGATCAATACAACTTTAACTATGTTCACAAATTTGATAAAGAAGGACAAAATCTGGAATTAGAAGTTGATTACAATACGTATGAAAGTGATTCAGATACAAACAACTTGTTTTCTGGATCTGCAAACAATAGACCTAACTTTTTTGAGCTTACCAATACAGAACGAGACAACACTTCTATTAACTTAGATTATGTTGACCCTCTAACTGAAACTTCAAAATTAGAGTTTGGTTTACAAGCTAGATTGTTTAATAATGTTATTAATTACGAATCTGATGGTCGTTCACAAAACACTGATGGCGATTACATTCCATCACTAACCTATTTTGATTATAGCAGAGATATCTATTCAGCTTACGCAAACTATAGCAAACAATTAGATAAGTGGAACATTCAATTAGGGTTACGTGCAGAAAGTGTAAACGTTGAAACACTAGCTAGAGAAACAGACCTAACAACAAATGCAGTTACTCAAATTCCTTTTGATAATGATTATTTTCAGGTGTATCCTTCTGCGTTTGTGACTTATAATGCTTCAGAGAAAAACTCATTTCAGTTTAGTTATAGCAGACGTATTGACAGACCAGGAGTTAGCCAGATAAATCCGTTACCAGAATTTAATACACCTTTAATTTCTAAGTTTGGAAATCAAGATTTATTGCCACAGTTTACCAACTCTTTTGAAACCAACTATACTAGAAATCTTGAAAAAGGTAGCATCACAGCTGGAGTATTTTACAGAAGAATTAACGATGAAATTTCAACAGTTGTATTAATAGATAGAGCAGACTTTAACCGTTTAATATTAACTGACGATAACTTTGACAATACCTCATCGTATGGTGTTGAAATATCAAGCAACTATCGTCCAACTAAATGGTGGAGTTTAAATGCTAGTTTTGATTTGTACTCACAAACTCAAAAAAGTATCAGTGAGCGTTTAACTGCTCCTGTTGAAACAGCAACTGAAGCTGATATTGTTTTAGAAAGTGTTTCGGTTGATAACGTTGCCTACAACTTTAGAGTATTCAACAACTTTAAGGTAAGTAAAAGTTTAACGTTTACAGCGTTTGGTTTTTACAGAGGCACCAACGAGAGCATTCAGTTTGATGTTAAAGCCATGACCTTTGTAAATCTTGGTATGCGTTACACGTTCTTAGATGATAAGGCTACCTTTAGTTTTAACTACAATGATGTGTTCAACACCATGAAGTTTGCAGCTGATGCTTACAGACCTTTTAGACAAAATGTAGAATTTAATTGGGAAAGTAACATTTGGAGTGTAGGATTAAACTATCGTTTTGGTGGTGGAAAATACAGAGCAAAAGCTCGTAAACAAAGAGACGACAATGAAACAGAAGGAGGAGGAATCTTCTAGATAAAAGCAATTAATAGCCTACATAAATAGTTGATGGTTAGTGTTAATGTTTGGTTATTAATAAAAAGCCCAGACGATTTTGTCTGGGTTTTTCATTTACTATTTAAGAAGATTCCCACTTTCGTGGGAAAAATATGTTAAAGTTTGCATAAAAATGCATACCTCATGAAATAAAATTGTCGTTTTTACGTCTTATAGGTAAGAACATTTTTAGTAAATGTTAATGTTGGTTAATAGCTAAAAAACCTGAAGCAGACTTTGTTTCAGGTTTTTTTATGTATTCCTGCGATTTGTGCTGACCGAAGCGTCAGTAAGGCAGGAATCTTGTTAATTGAATCTGAATGTTGATTATTAATAATATGGAAGAAACATTTTCTTTCTTTTTCTTTTTTGAGTTTCTCTTATAAACCCTAAAAATGTTATTAAAACTGTAGCTAGCGGAACTATACTTTTACTAAAAAACTTATAAATAATGAAATCAAAAATAATCCCAATAATAGAATAAACAATTAGAGGCAAACCAGGTTTAATTTCACTTTTACTAATTAAATAATTTCCAACTGGGTATAAATATTTTTTATATAATTCTAAACTTTTCTTTCGCTTATCATTTATATCATTAACATAAGTATCATTTTTAACATCAATATCTTTTATGATTTCCATATACTCAATCATCAATTCTTTAAGATAGTTTGCTTTTGTATTGTTAAAACGGCTTATTTCTTTTGAAAGATTTATTGTTGATTGGTAATGCAATAATTCTTTGGTTCTATTAGATTCATTTTCAAAATTGGAAACAAATTCAACTAATGCATTGTTAATTAAGTCTTTATACTTATTAAAATTTTCGAAACTGTCTGACTTCACAAATATTTAAGTTTAATAATAAAACGATAGAACTAATTCATGAGATCCCTTTTTACAAAGGGATTTGGTTACCACTTAATAATAGCGCTTGCCCAAGTAAAACCACTACCAAAAGCTGCTAATACCACATTGTCGCCTTCTTTAATTTTGCCTTGTTCCCAAGCTTCAGTAAGTGCAATCACTACAGAGGCTGCTGTTGTATTGCCATAGTTCATGATGTTATTAAACACTTGGTCATCACGTAGTCTGAATTTTTTCTGGATAAACTGTGCAATACGTAAATTCGCTTGATGTGGAATCAACATATCAATATCTTCTTTTTTAAGTCCGTTTTTCATTAATCCTTCTACAATCACTTCACTAAAACGTACCACAGCATGCTTAAACACAAAGGTGCCATCCATATAAGGGAAATACGATAAATCTTCGTCTTTTGCTTCCAATATCTCAGGAACCCAATGCCTAATGCTTGGTGCTTCAACAATCAATTTATCTGCATATTTACCTTCGCTATGTAAGTGCGTTGAGAGAATGCCTTTGGTGGTATCTTCTTCTCTGGTAAGTACGCAAGCTCCAGCTCCATCGCCAAAAATCACAGTTACACCACGTCCTCTTGTGCTTTTATCCAATCCGTTACTATGGTATTCTGCGCCAACCACTAAAATGTTTTTATACATTCCAGTTTTTATAAACTGATCTGCAACAGACAAAGCATATAAAAACCCAGAACATTGATTTCGGATATCAATAGCTCCAACATTTTTCATCTCAAGCATATCTTGAATTTGTACACCACAACCAGGAAAGTAATAATCTGGTGTCATGGTAGCAAACACTATAAAATCAATGTCATCTTTAGTTAATCCAGAACGCTCAATGGCCATTTTAGAAGCTTTGGCTCCCATAACTGCTGACGTATCATCTGTACCTTTTTTTATCCAACGTCGTTCTTTTATTCCAGTACGTTCTTGAATCCATTCGTCATTCGTATCCATCATTTTGGATAAATCGTCATTGGTTACTACATGTTCAGGAAGATACTTACCTAAACCTATTATTTTTGAATTATACATAAAAATCATGTTTTTAATTCCCATATGTCACACTGAGCGCAGTCGAAGTGAAAATGGGAAATTTTTTATACGAATTATAAACTTACAAATTAATGCCTAATTAATCCTAATCCAAAACCAAAAAACACAATCCTTGGTTTTGGTGATACCATTTCTAATTTTAACTATAGCAATTCAACATACATATGGTGATTTTCCTTATCTTGAAAAGCACAAAAAAATTTAACCAAAAATGAAGACTATATTAAAATTAATGAGTGTACTTTTTGTACTCACAAGCTATGCTCAAGACAATTTAACCTACCAAACGCCTCCAAAACAAATCGCAGATTTAGCTGATGTTACCCTCGCGCCAAGCGTATTAATTGACAGCAAAGGAGAACAAATGATTCTCATTTTCAGAGATCAATTCAAATCTATTGCTGAATTGTCTGAAGAAGAGCTTCGACTAGCAGGTTTACGCATTAATCCTGTGACCAATATTGGAAGTAGAACCAGGTTTTACAACAACCTAAAAGTCAAAAAAACGACAGATAAAGATGCAACTCAAGTGAAAGGACTACCTCAAAATCCGAGGTTATCCTATTTTAGTTGGTCGCCAGATGAAACCAAAATGGCTTTTTTAAACACTACAGACAAAGGTGTTGAAGTTTGGGTTTTAGATGTGCTTACAAGAACGGCTTCAAAAATCTCAGAAGCCAATATTAATGCGAATATGGGAAGTACTATCAATTGGTTTAACGACAGTAAAAACCTACTGGTGAAAATGTTGTCTAGCAACAAAAAACCTCTCATCGATACTACAACAGCTGTACCAACAGGACCAACGGTTTCTGCAAGTGATGGCTCAAAAGCGCAAAATAGAACTTATCAAGATTTACTAAAAACGCCTAATGACGAATTCAATTTTGAGCAATTGGCTCTTTCTGAAATCAAGAAAATATCACTTACTGGACAAGTGAGTAACTTCCTACCAGCAGATATGTATGACGATATTAATTTTTCACCTGACGGAAATTATGTGATGGTAACTAAGATTAAGCGTCCTTTCTCTTATTTAGTGACCTATTCTCGTTTTCCAAGTGAAAGCAACGTTTATAAATCTGATGGAAGCTTTGTTAAAATGGTGAATGATGTTCCTTTAGATGAAGTTCGTCCGCAAGGTTTTATGGCAACACGATTGGGAAAACGCAGCATGTCATGGCGTGATGACCATCCAGCAACATTGGTTTGGGTAGAAGCTCTAGATAATGGAGATCCTGAGGTTGATGTGGCTTACAGAGATGCTGTGTACCAAGTACAAGCACCTTTTAATGGCGAACCAAAATTACTGCTAAAAACCAAACAACGTTACGCTGGAATAGATTGGGGAAATGAAACGACTGCAATAGCTTATGACAGATGGTGGAACACCAGAAACACAAAAACCTATCTGTTTAATCCTTCAAACAATAAGCAAGAACCAAAAATCATTACAGACAGAAGCTATCAGGATGTCTATAGCGATCCTGGGAATTTTGTAAGCAGCAAAAACAAATATGGTCGTTATGCTTTAGAAATGGATGGTGATAAATTATTCAGAATGGGAAGAGGCTTTTCTGAAAAAGGACAATTCCCTTTTGTTGATGAATACAATGTAAGCACCAACAAAACAAACAGAATTTATCAAAGTGAGTACACAGATAAATTAGAGAATCTCAATGGTGCTATCAACATGAAAAAAGGTGAAATTTTGGTTCGTATTGAATCTCAAACTGAATATCCTAATTACTACATCAGAAACATTAAAAAGAAAAACGACCTCACTGCGATTACAGCTTTTGAAAATCCGTTTAAAAGCCTAGAAAACATTAACAAACGTGTTTTAAACTACAAACGTGATGATGGATTGGATTTGGAAGGCACATTGTATTTACCATTAGATTATGAAGAAGGCAAAAAATATCCTATGATTCTTTGGGCTTACCCAAGAGAGTACAAAGACAAATCAAGTGCAGCACAAAGTACAACCAATCCTAACGAGTTTATTTATCCAAATTATGGTTCTCCAATTTATTGGGTAACCAGAGGGTATGTAGTTTTAGATGATGCTGCTTTCCCAATAGTTGGTGAAGGTGACGAAGAACCAAACGACACCTTTATACCTCAATTGGTTGGTAATGCAAAAGCTGCTATTGATGCTGTGGATAATTTAGGTCTAATAGACAGAGAAAAAGTAGCTGTTGGTGGACACAGTTATGGCGCCTTTATGACAGCTAACTTGTTATCACATTCCAACTTGTTTGCAGCTGGAATTGCCAGAAGTGGTGCTTACAACAGAACTTTAACGCCTTTCGGATTCCAAAGTGAAGAACGCAGTTATTGGGAAGCTCCTGAGATTTATTATGGTATGTCGCCTTTTATGCATGCTGATAAAATGAAAACGCCTTTATTACTCATTCATGGTGTTGCAGATAATAACTCTGGAACCTATCCTTTGCAAAGTGAGCGCTATTTTAATGCCTTAAAAGGTTTAGGAGCAACGGTTAGATTAGTGATGCTACCAAAAGAGAGTCATGGTTATGCTGCCAAAGAATCCATCATGCACATGCTATGGGAACAAGATTCTTGGTTGGAAGAACATGTAAAAAACAAACCAACGGTTAGCACAACTGAAAGCCAAATAAAAAACTAGAAAATATCAACTGATAAAAAGCCATTCGTTCTAAGTTTCGGAATGAATGGCTTTTTTTTATGCCAACTTGTCACAAATACAGAAATGGTATTTTTTTTGACTTATTGTATTCAAATTAAAAAACATACATCATGACAAAAGGAAATATTAATGTTTCGGTTGAGAATATCTTTCCGTTAATTAAAAAGTTTCTATACAGTGATCACGAGATATTTTTACGTGAACTTATAAGTAATGCTACTGATGCTACAATGAAGCTTAAGCACCTTACCAATATTGGTGAAGCTAAAGTAGAATATGGCAACCCGAAAATTGAAGTAAAAATTGACAAAAAAGGTAAAAAGCTTCACATTATTGATCAAGGGATTGGTATGACAGCTGACGAAGTTGAAAAATACATTAACCAAGTCGCTTTTTCTGGTGCTGAAGAGTTTTTGGACAAGTACAAAGATTCTGCAAAAGATGCTGGAATTATTGGTCATTTTGGTCTTGGCTTCTACTCTGCTTTTATGGTAGCTTCAAAAGTGGAAATCATTACAAAATCGTACAAAGATGAGTCAGCTGCATATTGGACCTGCGATGGATCTCCGGAATTCACTCTTGAACCATCTGATAGAACCGAAAGAGGTACAGAAATCATTCTTCACATTACAGATGATGACAAAGAATTTTTGGAAGAATCACGTATTCGTGAACTCTTAGTGAAGTACAACAAGTTTATGCCTATTCCAATAAAGTTTGGAACTAAAGAAATAAACGATCCAGACTTTACGCCTAAAACCACAAAAGACAAAGATGGCAAGGAAACGACTGAGCCACACAAAAAAATAACGGTTGATAACATCATCAACAATCCGAATCCAGCTTGGACAAAACAACCAGCTGATTTAGAAGATAAAGATTATAAAGACTTTTACAGAGAGTTGTATCCAATGCAATTTGAAGAGCCTTTATTCAACATTCATTTGAACGTTGATTATCCGTTTAATCTTACAGGAATCTTGTATTTCCCAAAGATGACCAATGATTTAAACATTCAAAAGGATAAAATTCAACTCTACCAAAACCAAGTATTCGTAACAGATAATGTTGAAGGGATTGTACCAGAATTTTTAACGATGCTTCGTGGAGTTATTGATTCGCCAGACATTCCATTAAACGTATCTCGTTCTTACTTGCAAGCTGATGGAGCAGTTAAAAAGATTTCGTCTTACATCACACGTAAAGTTGCAGATAAATTAAAATCGCTTTTCAATGAAAATCGTGAAGATTTCGAGGCTAAATGGAACGACATCAAAATCGTCATTGAATATGGAATGCTTTCTGAGGAAAAATTCTTTGAAAAAGCAGATGCCTTTGCCTTATATCCTTCGGTTGATGACAAGTATTATACCTATGAGGAGCTTTACAATAAAATTAAAGCCAATCAAACTGATAAAGATGATAAGTTGGTCATTTTATATGCTTCAGACAAGGAAGCGCAACACAGTTATATTGAAGAAGCTAAAGCTAAAGGTTATGAAGTGCTGTTGCTAGATTCACCAATTGTATCACATTTAATCCAGAAGCTAGAAAGCACAAAAGAAAAGATTTCATTTGCTCGTGTTGATGCAGATCATATTGATAACCTCATTAAAAAAGAAGACACTAAAATTTCAAAATTATCTGAGGATGAGAAAAAGCAATTGGATGAGTTATTGAAAGAGGTTGTGCCTTCAGAAAAATTCATGGTACAGTTAGAACCTATGGACAGCAATGCAGCACCATTTATGATAACACAACCAGAATTTATGAGACGTATGAAGGAAATGCAGCAAACTGGTGGTGGTATGTTTGGAATGGGTCACATGCCAGAAATGTACAACCTTGTTGTGAACACAAATTCTGAGCTTGTTAGTGAAATTTTAAACACCAAGACCAAGAAAAAGCAGGAGCGATTAATCAATCAGAGTTTAGATTTAGCACGCTTGTCTCAAGGCTTATTGAAAGGAAAAGAACTCAGCGAGTTTATCAAACGCAGTTACGACATGATTAAGTAATTTGTCTTTTCTATTCTTACAGAAAATCTATATATACCAAAAACCACTTCAATTGAAGTGGTTTTTTTGTTTACCCAAATTTTCACTCAACGAAAGTAGTACTTCACTCACCAAAAAGTAGGGTTTACTAAGTTCTTATTTTTAATTACTTGATTGCTATATAGTTTTGTTATATATTAACATATAAAATTTTATATCATGAAAAATCAAAGAAGTAAAAAAGTAAGCTACTTAGCAGGAATGGCTTTAGTGTGCTTAATGTTGTTCTCTGTGACGACTGCTCAAGCTCAAGAAGTAACCACTACAGCAGACACTAGTTTTGTAGTTAAAGGTACTGTTTCAGATGAAAATGGACCTCTTCCAGGTGCCAATGTCATCTTAAAAGGATCAAGTGTAGGGACTGCATCAGACATGGATGGCAACTTCGAGTTTCCACAAAAACTTAAAAAAGGAGATGTCTTAATTTTTAGTTATGTTGGATTGGAAACCCAATTTGTTACTATTGAAAACCAAAATTCAGCATCAAACGTAACGCTTAAATTAGATTCAGGTATCGAAGAAATCATTGTAGTTGGAAAAGTAGCTACCAAAAAGGTGTATTCTTCCAAAAAGAACAAAGACAACTAAAGGCATGAAGAACCTACTCTTTTTCATATCATTTTTTATTATAAATAGCTCTATGGCTCAAATATCTGATTTTAAGAATATTGATTTCAAGGTAGCAGATAATGTGGCAAAATTGCACAAAGGTTCAGACTTGAACAATTTACCTTTATTGGCACATAATCTAACTTTTGATTTACCAACAGATGTTGAGAAATTTAGAGCTATTTATACTTGGGTTTGCAATAATATTGATGGCGATCCAAAACAAGATAACGAGGTCATTGATAAAAGAGAAGAGTACAAAAACGATAGCGTTGCCTTTTTAAAGTGGAACAACGAGTTTAAAAAAACGGCCTTTAATAAATTATTCAAACAAAAAAAGACCATGTGTACTGGCTATGCTTACTTAATAAAAGAATTGAGTTTTTTGGCTGATATTGAATGTGAAATTGTTGATGGCTATGGTCGTACAACCTCTACCAATGCAGACCAACTGGAAATGACCAACCATTCTTGGAATGCTGTAAAGTTGAATGATAAATGGTATTTAGTTGATGCTACTTGGTCTAGTGGTTATTTTGACGACTATAATGTTTTTATCAATGAATACAACGATGGCTATTTTTTAACAGACCCAATTCTCTTTGCCAAAAGCCATTATCCTATAGACCCAAAATGGCTGCTTGATGCTAGTTTAGAAGATAAGCCTTTCGTATCGTCACCAATGGTGTATAGCGAAACCTACAAGCATAAAATATTGCCAGTTAGTCCTAATGAAATGCATTTATCATCCACAAGATATGCAGAAATTGAGTTTAGTTTTAAACCTTATAAAAACATAGAACTTGATAAAGTTAGCATGATGCAATATAAAGGGGTTAAAGAAAAACCTTTTAAAATTTACGACCTTAAAAATGAAGATGGTTTAATTAAATTTAAGTACAAGTTTAAGTACAAAAAACTGTATGATGTACACTTAAAAATTGATGATGACATTGTGGCAACTTATACTGTAGATGTAAGTGATGGTAGAGAAAAAACGTATTAGTTGTTATAGCTTCCTTTATTGACTTTGTAAAATAAAAAAGTCGAACTTGGTTTAACAGCTATTGTAGCACATTTGCGAAAATAGAGAATTATGATAAACCCAAAAGGATTATTAAAATTTCTTCCTACCATAGGAATACTTGTTTTCATAAGTATTTACATTTATGCGTCTCAATTATATCCTGGAGGTTCAATAGCAAATATCAATTCTATAGGTTTTGATTGGCGTAATAATCATTGGTGCAACTTAATGCGTGAAAGTGGCATGAATGGAATTCAAAATCAAGCAAGACCAGTTGCAATAGCAGGAATTTCAATCCTTTGCTTCAGTATGATTATATTTTTCATTCAATTTGCAAATTACTTCGAAAAAAGTAGAACTTGGAATATAACCATTAAAATTTCTGGTGGTTTGGCAATGTTATCTGCTACTTTCATTTTCACCAAATATCACGATGTAATGACCACGATTTTAAGTATATGTGGCACTATAGTAATAATAGGAATGATTAGAGCACTGCATAATAACCAGTTGACTTTTTTCAAGGTAATGGGTATCTTTTGTATTCTAATAATAGGATTAAACAATTTTTTCTACTATAATAAAGATTTAATTCAATACTCTCCTTTGGTTCAAAAAGTTGCTTTCTTAATGATACTTTCTTGGACAATTGGACTTAATTTTATTATTAATAGAAAAAACGTGCAACAATAACGAATATTATTTGTTGCTAGTAATCAACTACTTACGAAAATCCTTTATGGATTTTCTATTAGGCTTTTATTTGCTAAATCAGTTCCATAACCACTAAACAAAACCCATAATTTATCTACAAAAACTTAAAAACCTATTCCCTACCTTTACAGTCTTATAAGATTGTAAAAACAATAACACTTTATGTCCTTTAAAGACTTACAACTCAATAAACCTTTGCTCAGAGCCATTGCAGAATCTGGTTATGACAACCCAACCTTGGTACAAGAAAAAACCATTCCTTTAGTTTTGGATAAGAAGGACGTGATTACCTCAGCACAAACAGGTACTGGAAAAACAGCAGCCTTTGCATTACCAATCCTGCAATTGTTGTTCGATTACCAAGACGCGCCAAAAAAAGGCAAAAAAATAAAAGCTTTGGTGGTGAGTCCAACTCGTGAATTGGCCATTCAGATTGAAGCAAATTTTAAGGCATATAGCAAGTACACCAATTTGCGTTCGGCAGTGATTTATGGTGGCACGTCCATTGAACCACAAAAAGACATTTTAAATAAAGGTGTTGATATTTTAATTGCAACACCTGGACGTTTACTGGATTTACACAAACAAGATTTGGTTAATTTGGATTATGTTCAAATTTTAGTGCTTGACGAAGCCGATTTAATGCTAGACTTAGGTTTTATTGACGATGTTAAAAAAATTGAACGTTTATGTCCTGAGGACAAGCAAACCTTGTTGTTTTCAGCAACAATACCTTACAAAGTTGAGCAATTAGCCAACACCATTTTAAAAGATCCTCAGCGTATTGAAGTGACTCCAAATGCATCGACTTCCAAAAATGTAAATCAAGTATTGTATTATGTGCCAAAGCGCAATAAAATAGAATTGTGTTTACACCTTTTACGAAATAACATTAAAGGTCAAATACTCATTTTCAGACGTACAAAATTTGGTGTCGATAAATTGGAGCAAACATTAATAAAAAATGGCTATAAAGTTGAAACCATTCATGGTGATAAAACTCAAAATTTAAGGCAAGACGCTTTAAAAAAGTTTAAAAATGGTTACGTTAATATTCTTATAGCCACAGACGTAGCTGCACGAGGTATTGATATTGATGATTTGGATGCTGTAATAAATTTTGATTTACCTAATGTACCAGAAACCTA
>JAUIGO010000045.1 GCA_030429955.1 Bacteroidia bacterium | reverse complement strand
CCTGTACTTGGGACGTGACCGGAACACAGCCTGCTGCTCCAACTGGACTGGAGTGCTGGGAGACCGCTACATTCAACGACACGACCTGTACTTGGGACGTGACCGGAACGCCAAACACCTATTATGCCGACACTGATAATGATGGATTTGGTGATGCCAATAACACTGTATTAGACTGCACTGTTCCTACAGGATATGTAACAGATAGCTCAGATTGTGATGATACAAATGCCTTTATTTATCCAGGAGCAACTGAAATTCCAGATAATGGTATTGATGAAGATTGTGACGGATTTGATCAAACAACATTAGATGTTAAAGATTTTAGTTTAGCGAATGTTTTAATAACACCTAATCCTTTTAAAGATTTATTAGAAATTAATCTTCCTCTACAATTTAATAATACTAATTTTAATATTAAATTGTTTGACCTAAACGGAAGATTAATAATTAATGAAGTGCATTCAAGCATTAATGGAAAAATAAAACTTTCTGGATTGGATAAACTAGAAGGAGCTCCTTACTTTATTAGTATAACAAATCGAGAAACGAAAGCAACTGTTATGAAAAAACTAGTTAAGTATTAATAACACTTTTATAAAAACTAAAAGCCTCATCTTTCGATGAGGCTTTAAATTTTAATTCATTTTAATAGCTCCTATTCCTGCTTCCCATAATTGTTTATTGAAATCTGGGATTTCAGAATTAATAAAGGAATTTCCTTTGTTTCTTAAAGTATTCCATTGTGCATCCAGTTCAACTTTTCTGTTTTTATTTTGATCATTAACTCTCGGAATGCTACTTTCAGTTTGATTGATTAAGAAAATATACTCTGCAGTAAATTTATTAGGAAAGTTCTCAACATCATCATACGCTTTAGATTTACGTTGGATCATGTCTTCATCCCAAGCGGTTAAGCCGTTTACTAATTGTTGCCCTTTTTCAATTAAATCTTTATATTTTACAGCATCAAGTCCAGAAATCGTACTCTCTATTTGACCTTTAGCTTTATATAACAAATTTACCATATCATGCATTTCAGTTAATTTAGTTTCCATTTCCTTCATGATATTGTCATACGCCTCATATTGTCCTGATTGGGTTTCATACAATGGATTTTTAGAAATAACAGCATCTGTAGAAACTGTTTTATCACCAGCTTTTAAGGTTAATTTGTATGTTCCAGGAATGGCACGATGACCTCTAAAATTAGCTTCAATATAAGTGTCTGGAATTCCAGACATGATTGGATAACGTAAATCCCAAACAAAACGGTTTAGACCTTCTTCTTTTGAAAGTGTTGCAGCTGGAGGTGGACCACCATCCCAACGTCTGTAATCTGGATTTCTTTTTGAACTGATGGTATTCACCACCTGATTCTTACTATCTCTAATCTCTAAAGTAACTTCGTCGCTTTCTTCAAGCTTTGGCAATTCATAATAAATAACCATTCCATTTGCGGGATTAACACCTTCAAAGGTGTTGGTTCCATCTGAACCATTACCATTCAATTGGCTTCCCCAAACACCATCTAAAGCTGGTTCAGGCGCATATAATTTTACGATTTCTGAATTGTTTTTAAACTGATTTAAAAGCCCTAAATCATCAAGAATCCAAAATCCTCTACCAGAAGTAGACACAATCAAATCTCCTTGATGTACTTTTAAATCTGTTATTGGTGTAATTGGCATATTAAGCTGTAAGCTTTCCCATGATTGGCCTCCATTCCAAGACACATAAATTCCCGTTTCGGTTCCAGCGTACAATAAATCTTTTCTTTTTTGGTCTTCACGTACTACTCTTGTGTAGGCTCCATAAGGAATTCCTAAACTAATATTTTTCCAAGTCTTTCCATAATCTGTTGTTTTATAAAGAGCAGGAGTGTAATCATTAAACTTATATTTAGTTGTAGCTATATATGCAGTAGCTGGATCAAAAGGTGATATATCAATTGCATTTACTAAAGTTTCCCCAAGTCCTTTTGGTGTAATATTCTGCCAAGTTTTGCCATTATCTTTTGTAATGTGCACAAAACCATCATCACTTCCAGTCCAATACACCCCTTTTTCGTGAGGTGATTCAATCATATAGGAAATGGTGCCATAATTTTCAGCACCAACAGCTTCATTGGTATAAGGCGCTCCTCCATTACCTTGTTTTTCATCAATGTTTCTTGTTAAATCAGGCGAAAACTCAGTCCAAGATTTTCCCATGTCTGTTGTTTTTAACACCACATTTGCACAGTGAAAAAATGTTCCTTTTTCGTGTATGGAGTGAATTATTGGAGCGTTCCAATTAAACAAATATTCCATATCACGAGCTTCTCTTCCTAACCACTGATTTGGCGCAGCCATAATATTAGTTGAACCTTTTGATTCTGTATCCAGTACATCAATATATCCTAAGTAAACGCCTCCTAAGACATATCTTGGATTATCTGGATCAAATGCCAAAAATGCGCTTTCTCCTCCAGCTGAACTTTCCCAATCCGAATGAGAAATACTCCAACCACCTAGTGACTTGCTTTTAATCTTTACAGAGGAATTATCTTGTTGACCTCCATAAATATTATATGGAAACATATTATCAGTATTGATTCTATAAATCTGAGCAGTAGACATGTTTGCTTGGGTTGACCAAGTTTTTCCATAATTGAATGATATTCCCGCACCTCCATCATCAGAGATTACCATGTTTTTGGAGTTGTTTGGATTTATCCATAAGTCATGATAATCACCATGAGGACCGTCAATATTTTCCCAAGTTTTTCCGCCATCAATTGACCTAAGTGCTGGAGCACTCATAACGTAAACTGTGTTTTCATCATTAGGATCTGGAAACACTTCAATATAATACCAAGCACGTTGTGTTAGTCTATTATCATCACTTACTCTATTCCAACTTTCTCCAGCATTATCAGATACGAATAGTCCGCCTAAGTCTTTGTTACTATCACTTTCAATAACGGCATAGACTTTATTAGAATTTGCTCTGCTCACAGCAATTGCCATTTTTCCTTTTTCTTCAGGTAACCCTTTGTGTATTTTTTTCCAAGTTGCTCCACCATCAACAGATTTATACAAACCATCACCTTCTCCTCCACTAATCACAACCCAAGGTTCACGTTTGTGGTGCCACATAGCTGCATATAATATTTCAGGATAATTCATATCCATTGAGAGTTCAACTGCTCCAGTCATGTCATTAACATAAAGTACATTTTCCCAGGTCTTTCCGCCATCAACAGATTTGTAAACACCACGTTCTTTTGTTGAGCCATTAATTGCACCTTGGGCTGCCACATAAACGATGTCAGGGTTTTTTGGATGTATTGCAATTCGTGAAATCTGCTGAGTGTCTTTTAACCCAAGGTGTATCCATGTTTTACCAGCATCAGTAGATTTATACACACCATCTCCATAAGACGTCATTACACCTCTTATGGCATGTTCTCCCATGCCAACATAAACGATGTTCGGATTGGATTCAGAAACAGCAACTGCACCAACTGAGCCTGTTTTAAAATATCCATCTGAAATGTTATGCCAACTTTGTCCAGCATCATCAGTTTTCCATAAACCACCTCCTGTAGTTCCCATATAATAGGTTAATGGATCGCCAACAACTCCAGTAGAACCAGTGGATCGACCTCCTCTAAAAGGGCCAATGTTCCTATATTTTAAAGGTTCAAAATAGGATTCAGCTTCTTGGGCAGCAAGGGAAAATAGAATAAAGAAAAGGGCTAGAAAAGAAATTGATTTTTTCATTGGTTGGTTGAGTTAGTTGAGTGAAACCAAATATAAAAAATATAAACGGTAATATTCAAATTGATTTTAACACATATTTCTATGTTAAAATAGTAAAATCGATTCTTTTTTTAGTAACTTTAGAAAGCCTTGAAAATCGTAATGCCTCCACTTAATAAAACGATATCAAAAAAAAATCACTAATTATGCCAACGTATAACTTAAAAATTAACGGAAAACTGCAAACTGTTGAAGCAGATTCCGACACACCATTACTCTGGGTTTTAAGAGATCATGTTAACCTTGTAGGAACAAAATTTGGATGTGGAATAGCGCAATGTGGTGCTTGCACTGTACACATTAACGGAAATGCAGCTCGTAGTTGCAATCGTCCAATTTCTAGTTTGCAAGGAATGGTAATTACTACCATTGAAGGACTTTCTGAAAATGGAAATCATCCAGTTCAAGAAGCATGGAAAGAGATTGACGTGCCTCAATGTGGCTACTGCCAAGCTGGACAAATCATGACAGCTTCGGCTTTTTTGAACAATAACCCTAATCCAACAAAATCTGATATTCGAACTGCAATGCAAGGCAATATTTGCAGATGTGCTACTTATAATAATATAGAAAAGGCAGTTGAAGTAGCTGCAAGTAAATTAAGTTAAAATAAAAAACATGGAAACTACAAAAAAAATTAATTTCAGTAGAAGATCATTCCTACAAACCTCTGCATTAGCAAGTGGAGGTATGTTAATAGGATTTAACTTGTTTACAGCCTGCAAAGAAGACATAAAACCTCCAATAGATTTAAGCCTATTAGATTACAACGACTTTAATGCTTTTATAAAAATATCAGATGAAGGTAAAGTGACTATTTTTTCGCCAAATCCTGAAATTGGACAAGGTGTAAAAACATCAATGCCAATGCTCATTGCAGAAGAGCTTGATGTTGCTTGGGATGATGTAAATGTTGTACAAGGCGCATTAGACACTAAAAACTACACAAGACAAGTTGCAGGTGGTAGCCAATCACTAAGACAAGGTTGGGAACCATTAAGGCAAACTGGAGCTACAGCAAGGCAAATGTTAGTAAATGCCGCTGCTGCAAAATGGGGAATTTCTCCATCGGAGTGCAAAACAAAAAATGGAATTATTATCAATTCCAATGGTGATAAATTGGGTTATGGTGAAGTTGTAAAAGAAGCAGCTTTATTGGAAGTACCTGAAAATGTTAGTTTAAAAGACCCGAAAGATTTCACCATTATTGGTCAAGGAAAAAGCAATGTAGATATTGACGAAATAATAACCGGAAAACCACTTTTTGGATTAGACTATAAAGTAGATGGAATGCTTTACGCTTCAGTATTGAGGCCTCCAGCTTTCGGACAAAAATTAGTATCCTTTGATGATACTAATGCAAGAAACGTTAATGGCGTAACTGATGTTATTAAATTTGGAGATAAAATAGCTGTATTAGCAACAAGCACTTGGTCAGCTATGAAAGGCAAAAAAGCTTTAAAAGCTGAATGGAATCAAGAAAGCAAAGCAGAAAGCACTGCATTTCATGATGAGCAATTATTAAACATTCTTAATGGCAATAAATTTGACACAAGACGAAAAGATGGCGATGTAAAAAAAGCTTTCTCTGAGGCAGATACTATTTTAGAGCGCACCTACGAAGCTCCATTTTTACCTCATAATTGTATGGAGCCAATGAATTTCTTTGCTAATGTTACTACAAACAAAATAGAATTGGTAGGTCCTATTCAAACACCAGCCGGAACAGCAGCTAGTGTTGCCAAAATGTTAGGAAGAGATGAAAGTGAAGTCACCTTAGAAATGACTAGAATGGGAGGCGGTTTTGGCAGACGCTTGTATGGCGATTTTGCCATGGAAGCTGCTGAAGTTTCTCATTTAGCAAAGAAACCAGTTAAAGTTGTATTTTCAAGAGAAGATGATATGGCTGATGGCATCTATAGACCAGCTTCAAAATACAAAATTGCAGCCTCTATTAAAGATGGGAAACTTACAGGATATCACCTGAAGGAAGCTGCGATTAATGGTAATATGTACGGATTAATACCGAACTTCTTTCCGGCTGGAGCTATTGAAAATTATCAAGTTGATACTGCAAACTATCAAAGTAATATTACCACTGGAGCTTGGAGAGCGCCATACACAAACTTCTTGGCATCTGCTGAGCAAAGCTTCTTTGATGAATTAGCCGAAACCATGCAAGTAGATCGCATTCAGTTGCATAAAGATTTATTACAAAATGTAAAAGGTACAACTGACGAACAAATTCAATACAGTCCGGAGCGCTTAGAAGGTGTTATCGATTTGGTTGTTGAAAAATCCAATTGGGGAAAAACACCTGAAGGTGTATACCAAGGCTTTGCTGTTTATTATTGTCACAATACTCATGTAGCAGAAGTAGCAGACATACAAATGGAAAATGGATATCCTGTTATTAAAAAAGTTACCTGTGCAGTGGATTGTGGAATTGTAGTAAATCCGTTAGGCGCAAAAAATCAAGTTGTTGGAGGTATTATAGATGGCATTGGTCACATGCTTTATGGCGAGTTAAATTTTGAAGATGGTGTACCTCAATCTAATAATTTTAATACCTATCAATTAATCCGAATACATCAAACACCACAAGTAGATGTCCATTTTGTTAAAAACGATATAGCTCCAACAGGATTAGGCGAACCAGCATTACCACCAGTTGGTGCTGCTGTTGCCAATGCTATTTATGCTGCTACAGGACAACGTTTATTGAAACAGCCTTATATGAAATATTATCAGCCTAAAGCGATTATTGGCTAATCTGAATTAGGTTGTATGACACATGAATTCAATCATAATATTGAAGCTTTTTTGGATGCTAAAAAAAAAGGATTAAAATCTGTTTTGGCATCAGTTGTAGCTTTAGATGGTTCTTCTTATAGAAAACCTGGCGTACGCATGCTCATTCTTGAAAACGACACCATGATTGGAGCCGTTAGTGGTGGTTGTGTGGAAAAAGATATTTTAAGGCAAGCGCAATCTGTTTTTGAAACAGGGCAAGCTAAAATGATGACTTATGATGGACGATATCGTTTGGGTTGCGAAGGTGTTTTGTATATTTTAATCGAACAGTTTGAACCTAGTGCAGTATGTATTTCGGCTTTTAGTGAATCCTTAAAAGGTAGGCAAGCATTTCATATACATTCTAATTACAAAAAAGAAGAAGGTGTTTTTAAAGGCTTAGGCAGTACGATTCAGTTTGAGACAAACTCCTTTCCATTGTCTAACTTTTCTAAAGAAAAAAGTGAACTTTCATTATTTTCCGAAGAATTGCCTCCATGTTTTAAGCTCATGATTTTTGGAGCTGAACATGATGCAGTAACCTTATGCCAATTAGCCAATTTCAATGGCTGGGAAGTCACCATTATTTCTGGACCATTAGAGTCTAAAACCATTGATAATTTTCCTGGAGCAACTGCTTTCTATTCAGTATCTCCTGATGCGCTTGAGCTCAATTCCATTGACCAAGAAACGGCTATTGTGATTATGTCTCACAATTATGCCAACGATTTAAAATATCTTTTGGAATTGAAAGATACAAAACCAGCTTATTTAGGGCTTCTTGGACCATCAAAACGTCGTGAGAAATTGTTGTCTCAATTTTTAGAGTATTGTCCAGAGGTGGACGAATCGTTTATTGAAACTATTTTTGGACCTGCTGGATTGAATATTGGTGCAGAAACACCACAAGAAATTGCCATTTCAATTATATCTGAAATTCTATCCGTTGTAAGACAACAAACACCTATGTCATTAAAAGAAAAACGCACTGGAATTCATTCCAAGTCAACTTTCAACTAATTTGAATCAACAATCAAATATTGCAATTTTAATTTTAGCTGCTGGAAGTTCTACAAGAATGGGAGAGCCAAAGCAGTTATTACCTTGGAAAAATACATTCTTACTAAGTCATACAATAAACAATGCATTACAATTAGGATCTTCAAAAACGGTTGTGGTTTTAGGAGCCAATTACAAACGTATTAAAGCTGAAATTCAACAAGAAACTATTCAGATTGTTTTTAATGCTGATTGGAAAAATGGTTTGGGAAGTTCCATCGCTTTTGGAGTAAAATATATTATGAGGAATTATAATGTTGATGGTGTTCTTATTACCCTTGCAGACCAACCTTTAATTGATGCTACCTATTTAAACACCTTAATTGGTTCGTTTAAAATGGGCAAGAAACAAATTGTAGCCTCCAATTATGGAAATGAGAAGTTAGGTGTTCCTGCTTTATTTGATTCTTGTTATTTTGAGGAATTATCTGAACTGAATCAAGATAAAGGCGCTAAAAAAGTTATCGAGAATCATCTTGAAAATGTGTTAGCTTTAAATGCCAAACACTTCATTTCTGATATTGATACAATGGAAGATTATAAGCGATTGTATAATGAAAATCATTAATTCACCTATTGTTTAAAACTTATTCAAAATTATATTTTCCTTTCAAGGCTTTCATTAATCGTTTTAGTAAAACTATAGATAATGAAGTAATGGAAAACACTAAACACAAACCAAAAACGAAAAAGGCGATGTACGTTGTGTGTAATTCATCCTGCATTTTTGAAAAAGGAACATCTTTAGAGAAATACATCCAATTACTTCTTTTAATTCCAGCATAAATCAATGTGCTAAAAAACAAAAAAAGCGATATATTAAAAATATAATAGTTTTTCGTTAAAAACGAAGGTGTGGCTTTATAATTTGGTGAAATGTTTTGCGTGATAAAAAATAATGACGCTAACAAAATTGTAGTGTTGATGCCAATAGTAGTTCCCATGGAATGCGCCACAGTTATATGTGTACCATGAGTGAAATAATTAATAGCAGGAATAGAAAACAGTAATGCCAAAATGATATTTATAAACACCCAAAAATCTGCTGCTTTTAAGAATTTATAAGCCATATTGTACTTATCCTTTTGCTCTTTAGACAATGATTTTATCCAGCTATAAATAATATGCCCTAAAACAATCCACTCAGTCATACTTATTGCATAGGCTACATAACGTACCCAAGGCTGTGTCGGAATTAAATACGTATGGTGTGCCCAACCAAACATTAAATTTGTCAATCCTAAAAAATAAAAGAAAAAAACCGTTTTATTTTTAGTAGAACCCTTATCATTTTTAATTTTAGCCATCACATAAATGGCTGTTCCGTATACCAACATATTCCATGATCCAACAAATGAACCATAAGATTTCCATTGCACAGAAATATCTTTAATGAAATGTTCCCTAAAATAAGGAAAAACCCATAAATGCGCTTCACATAAATGATAAATCATAAACACAATTCCGGTTCCCCACATCCAATAATAAACTGGCCATTCAGAAATCTTTTTTGTAATAGTTTTAAAATAATTAATACCAAACAAGACCCAACCTAAAAGTATTGGGATAGTCAAAATAGGTGAATAGGCTAAGTATTCTCTGCCTTCCATTTTTCCTAGAAAAAAAGATATATAAATCCCTACACCTGTAAGTAAAAAAACTATGAAATGAACTTTAACCAATCTTTGAGAATAGAGTGTGTGTTTTTCTAAGTGCGTTATAAAAAAATAAATAGATCCTATAGCACAAAGTACAATCCAAGAGACAACTGTTGTAACATGAAAAGGGCGCATTTTATTAAATGCTATATATTCTTTTAAAAAATCTGAATTAATATATTGAAGTGATGCTAAAAGACCAAATAATATGCCTAGTAACAATGAGGTTAAAGCTACAACCAAAAACAGTAAAGCTGATTTATTTTTCATTTTTATATTTTAGCTCAACCCAACCAGTAGCCTTAAATTTTGCATCATAATTTGGGTAGTATCCTGTGCTATCTATGTATTTTAAGTATGCTACAATATCGTCTTTTTCAGTATCGGAAAAATCAAACTTAGGCATTGACTTTACACCACTGTTCAGAAACGCCTTTATATATTGAGGCCCTTTGTTAGGAATAGAATAAATATTTGTGAGATCTGGCCCTAAGTAACCTCCAAGTCCATAAACTTGATGGCATGACCAGCAGTTATTATTTTGCCACAATTGTTGTCCTCTCAATGCATCAGATTCTAATCTTATTGGGTTTTCGCGGTCGTTATGTGTATAAATAATGAGATTATAAACACAAAACGCAGTCACCAAAGTGAGGAGTACCAGAATGTTTTTATTTCCGTTATTTATCATTGAACCAAAAAATTGGTTCAAATATATCATGATAATTAATTAACTATTATGACTTTTGTCATGTATTATGTATTCTTCTGTTCTTGAATTTTCTCTTGAGAGGTTTAATGGAGATGGCTTTTTATAAAAAAATGGTTCGGTAGCTTCATAAAAAAAATTTAATTAAAATCACACTTTATTATCAACATTAAAGTAGCCTCCCTTATTTTCTTTGCGCTCTAACGATTGGCTAATGATTAGGTGCGCTACGTTTATCATGTTCCTTAATTGGCAAACAGCTGTGTTTATTTTAGAAACTCTATATAGTTCTTCAATTTCAGTATAAATAATATCCAATCGAGTGATGGCTTTAGTTAAACGATTGTTGCTTCTAACAATACCAACATAATCACGCATTAAGGCTTGCAACTCTTTTAAATTGTGTTTAATAATAACGTTTTCTTTTGTTGTAACTGTTCCTGAATCATTCCAATTTGGGATTAGAACATTTTTTGGTTTATTTTGAAAAGAACAATGATACATATAAATATTATGTGCATAAACCAGAGCTTCTAATAATGAATTAGATGCTAATCTGTTTGCACCATGCAAACCTGTTCTAGTACACTCTCCACAAGCAAAGAGATTGTTAATGGACGTTTTTCCGTTTTTATCAACAACAATGCCTCCACATAAATAATGCGATGCAGGAACTACTGGAATCCAATCTTTTGCTACATCAATGTGTAAATTTTTACATGTTTCATAGATATTTGGAAAGTGTGATTTAAATGCTTCAATATCAAGATGGGTACAATCTAAAAACACATGTGATGCTCCAGATTTTTTCAATTCACTATCAATACTTTGCGAAACAATATCACGAGAAGCTAATTCAGCTCGATCATCATAATCTGGCATAAATCTATAACCATTGGTGTTTCTCAAATAAGCACCAAAGCCTCTAACTGCTTCGGAAATTAAAAATGATGAGCCGCCTTCTGAAGTGTATAATGCCGTAGGATGAAATTGAACAAACTCCATATCCTTAATTTGAGCTTTAGCTCGATATGCCATAGCAATACCATCACCAGTAGCAATAACAGGATTTGTTGTATGTCCATACACATAACCAATACCACCAGATGCCAATAAGGTAGTATCTGCTTTTATGGTGAAAATAGTTTTGGTTTTTTCATTTAAAACATAAGCACCATAACAAGAAATTTGATCTTCATTTTGTGTTATTTGTAATTGATGCTCTGTAATTAAATCAATTGCAAAATGATGCGTTAATAGTTGAATATTTGGCAATTGATGTACACGAGCTAATAAAGCACGTTCAACTTCATAGCCTGTAATGTCTTTATGGTGAATGACCCGATATTCTGAATGCCCTCCTTCTTTGCCCAGCGCGAATTCCCCTTTGTCGTTTACATCAAAATTAGCTCCCCATAAAACAAGTTCTTGTAAACGTTTTGGGCCTTCTTTAATGACCATTTCTACAACAGACAGATCACACAGTCCATCACCTGCTATTAAAGTATCCTGTATATGTTTCTGGAAAGAGTCTTCTTCAGAATCTAAAACAACAGCCACACCACCTTGTGCATATTTGGTATTTGATTCGTCTTCATCACCTTTTGTTACAATTGTTATTGTTCTATTTGGGAATTTTTCAGCCATTTTAACTGCATAGGTTAATCCTGCAACTCCTGATCCAATAACTATATGATTTGTTTCAATCATAATTATCAAGATAATTCAAGCATACGTTGAATTGGCACTAATGCTTTTTCTCTTATGTGCTTTTCAACATCAATTTGAGGGCTTTCATACAATAAACAATCATATAACTTCTGCAAGGTATTGACTTTCATAAAGGCACATTCGCTACAGGCGCAGGTGTTATCCTCTTTTGCTGGAGCTGGAATGAGTTCTGTATTTGGCATTTCTTGTTGCATTTTATATAAAATACCTGCTTCAGTAGCTACAATAAATTTTTCTTTAGGATGTGCTTTCACATATTCTATCATACCTGCTGTTGAACCGATGTAAGTAGCTGTTTTTAATATATGAGATTCTGACTCTGGGTGAGCAATGATTTTATAATCTGGATATTTTTGATGCATTTTCAACAATTTATCAATAGAAAATGCTTCATGCACAATGCAACTTCCATCCCAGAGCGCCATATCTCTCCCTGTTTTTTGAATGATATACTTTCCTAAATTTCGATCTGGCGCAAAGATTATTGGTGTTTCTTTAGGTATAGATTCTACAATTTTAAGGGCATTTGACGATGTACATACTATATCTGTCAGTGCTTTAACTTCTGCGCTACAATTTACATAAGTAATTACGATATGATTAGGATGAGCCTCAACAAAATTCTTAAACGCCTCTGGAGGACAAGAATCTGCTAATGAACATCCTGCCTTTAAATCTGGAAGGACAACCGTTTTTGTAGGATTTAAAATTTTAGCCGTTTCCGCCATAAAATGGACACCAGCAAAAACAATGATATCTGCATCTGTCTCTGCTGCCTTTTGTGACAAACCTAAGCTATCACCTACAAAATCAGCAACATCCTGTATTTCTGGAGCCTGATAATAATGCGCTAAAATTATTGCGTTTTTTTCTTTTTTTAGCTTCGCTATTTTTTCTTTTAAATTCATTTCGTTGAAAAAATTTGTAGCCAAAATTAGAAAATTGGAATTGCAAGGAATATGACAAAAATCATACTTAATTAATCTAAAAACAAAAGCAATTGACAATCAAATTAACCACCAATAGCAATCATACTTCTATTGTTGCCATGTAAATCTGGTTGTTCTAATTTCTCCATGGTGTCCATACCACCTCTAACCTTAAATTTAGCCTGAATGGCCTTTTGAATCATGGGCTCAATGGATTTTCCTTCTCGTAAAGGGGTTAGTAAATCAGATTCTGAAGAGGAGAATAAACAATTCTTCAATCGTCCATTGGCAGTTAATCTGATTCGATTACAAGAATCACAGAACGGATTGGTAACCGAACTGATAATGGCGAACGAGCCTTTATAACCTTCAATTTTATAATTTTTAGAGGTGTCATTTGGCGCATCTTTCAATCGGATAACTTTACCATCATCATAATTAGCATTTACATATTCCATCACCTGAGCATAAGAAACCATTTTGGCTTTGTCCCATTTATTGCCATCAAATGGCATGAACTCGATAAAGCGTACTGAAACTGGCAACTCTTTTGTCAGCTCAATGAAATCGATAATTTCATTGTCGTTAAAACCATTAATGAGCACAGCATTCAATTTCACATAAAACCCTTCATCAATTAAAAGCATGATGTTTTTATAGACTTTTTCAAAGTCGTTGCGTCGTGTTATTTCCTTGAATTTTTCAGCATCCAAAGAATCCAAACTCACATTGATGTTTTTAATGTTGCATTCCTTGAGTATATCAATAAATCTATCGATGATCACTGCATTGGACGTAATGGATAATTCCACAGGAAGCGTTGCTAATTTCTTTAAAATCACATCAGCATCTCGTCTCACTAAAGGCTCTCCTCCTGTTAATCTGATTTTAGTAACACCATGATCTACAAAGGTTTTTGCTATTGTATACACTTCATCATAGTTCATGATGTGCGACCTTGGAGAGAGTTGAATTCCTTCTGCTGGCATACAATAGGTGCAACGTAAATTGCACAATTCGGTTAAGGAAATGCGCAAATAGGTATGCTGCCTTCCGAAAGGATCTTGTAATATGTTTTTATTTTGTATCATATTCTAATTAACATTTCAAATTACCTACCCTTTGGGGAGGTCAGAATTGCCATTTAGCAATTCTGGGTGGGCTTAATTGTGTCTTGCTCCTTTTAATATTCCGAATACATGCAAAACTGCTGGAAAAATTGCATCCATAGATTCTTTGGCTCCATTGGTTGAGCCTGGCAATGCCAAAACCAAGCTGTTATTTATGGTGCCTGCTACACTTCGCGACAGCATTGAATAGGGCGTTCTATCTTGTCCGTAATTTCGGATGGCTTCTTCAATGCCTGGAATTTTTCTTTCGATTATACCTTCTAAAGCTTCAGGTGTTACATCACGACTTGACAATCCTGTTCCTCCAGTAAATATGATAAGATTAGTGCCTAAATTTTCGTAATGTTTCACTTTATTTTGAATCTCTTCTTTCTCATCAGGAATGATGATATAATCTGAAATAGACACGTCGCATGATTCTAATTTCTCAATGATTGCCTTTCCTGCTTTGTCTTCTTTTTGTCCTTTTGAAATGGTATCTGAACACACAATCACAGCAGCTGTTAACTCATTTCGGAATCGATCTTTAAAATCTGATTTGCCTCCTTTTTTATGCAACAACTTAATATGATGGATTTCCACACCTTTATCAATTGGCTTCAGCATATCATACATATTTAAAGCCACAACCGACGCACCATGCATGGCTTCCACCTCAACTCCAGTTTTATAAATGGTTTTGATAGTACAGGTTACAGTAATCTCTAAACCATTGATTTCATAATCAATTCCTGTGTATTCAATTGGCAAAGGATGGCAATCTGGCAAAATATCTGGTGTTTTTTTGACACCAAGCAATCCAGCAGCTTTACTCATTGCAAAAACATTACCTTTTGGAACTGTATCATTCTCAATAGCTACAATGGTTTCAGGCATGCTCACTTTAACAATGGCTTGAGCAGTTGCAATTCTTAATGTGTTTATTTTATGTGTGATGTCTACCATACGAATTGATTAATTTCAATTGATTAATGATTATTGTTGCTTGCAGTTTTTCTTGAAGCTATAAATATTGCCGTTAATTCACTAGATTCTTTTAATAATTGTTCTATTCTATCTTTTTGGATTAAGTTTTCAACCAATGCAAAATCTAACCAGAAGTTTGATTCATCTACTTCTTCAATTACTATGCTTATTTTTGAGATAAAACTTGCCTTAGATTGTGCAATACAAGTGGCTCTATAATTCGCTGCAACAGAAGTTGAACATCGTATAAGTTGTCCTTTTATATGATTTCCTAGATAGCTTTTAGGAAAGCCCTCGGTCAGCTTTACACAATTGTGCGCAAATACTTTAGTTCTATTCTTTAAGGCTTCTTTCATAATAATCAATATTCAATTAACAATAATCAATCAAGTGTTCTCTTTCCATTGATGCGTTTCGTCTTCAAAAATCTCCTTACCAAAAACTGGTGCTTTGGCTTTTATTTCTTCAACAACGTATTCTAAAGCTTTAAATACTTCCTTTCGTCTTGGCGAAGACACAAATACAAAAAGGCATATTTCACCTACCTTTACTTTGCCCAAACTATGATAAATATGCATGCAAGTGAGGTTGAATTTATCAAAGGTTGCTTCTCTTATTTCATGGAATTTCTCATTTGCCATGTCTTCATAAGCTGTATAATCAATAGCAGAAACCACTTTACCCTCAATGTCATCGGCTCTTACCTGACCTAAAAAAATATTATGCGCACCAATACTTGTTTTAGTTTGATGCTTGGCAATTGAATTGCCTATAAATTCTGAAGTAATTGGGCCTTCAACAAATACGTTTTTTGGTTTTTTATCGCTCATATATATTTTGTTTTAAGGCTTCAAGAAGAGGAGAAATACCTCCTTTAAAATTAAAAGAATCATTAAAGTCCTGTTTCATTAATAGTTTGACTGCTTTTTTACTTCGGATGCCTGATTGACAGAATACGACTTTCGTTTTATCTGAATCTAACAACTGTAAATTGCTTTCAAGTTCACCTAACGGAATTTCGATGCAATTTTTCATTTCCAGTTTTGGTTGTTCATGAGGTTCTCTAACATCAATAAATTGTATGTTGCTTAAGGTTGCAAGTTCTTCTTCTGAAATGTCTTTAATTGAAACTTCACACAATTCATTTTCATAAATATCAGTTAGTTTTTCAGTATTCAAAACCTTATCAAATTCACTTTGATTTTTGTTCACTTTTAGCGTAGATATATCTGCTGTTTTTGAATTGTAACACAACAATTTTCCGGATAATACATGCTCAAATCCTAGAATGATTTTTATGACTTCATTAGCCATCATGGTCCCAATAATTCCAGGTAACACACCAAGAACACCGACTTCAGAACAATTGGCTACTGAGCCTTCTTTTGGTGGATTTGGAAACAAACAGCGATAACTTGGACCATTGTTATAATTAAAAACCGAAACCTGACCTTCGAACTTGTAAATGGCACCATAAACAAAAGGTTTGTTGGATAGTATTGAAGCATCATTCACCAAGTAACGCGTTGCAAAATTATCCGAGCCATCTACAACAATGTCATATTGTTGAAATAATTGACACGCATTTTCTTTAGTTAACTTTTCAGAAATTGCATCTATAGAAATGGTTGGATTTAAATCTTCCAATCGTTTTTTTGCTGCAATGGCTTTATTCATTCCGAGTGATGATGTTCCAAAAAGCACTTGCCGTTGCAGATTAGATTCTTCAACAATATCAAAATCTATAATACCAAGTTTACCAATTCCTGCTGCTGCTAGATATTGCAACACAGGACAACCCAAACCTCCAGCACCAACAACCAAGACTTTTGCTTTTGAGAGCTTGTCTTGACCTTGTTGCCCAACGTCTGATAAAATGATATGTCTGTTATATCTATTCATACATTCCTGCGAAAGCAGGAATCTCTTCCTGCTTTTCTATTATATTTTAACCGCCAGAAAAAGGTGGTAATATTGCAATTTCTTCACCTGAAACTATTGCATTACTTGAAACTATTTCTTTATTCTGCGCTATTTGAAAATCCTTTGTTTTCAGTTCTGGATACTTTTCAACAAGAACCTCTTTCAAATCGGCAATTGTAGCTTCTGAAAACTCTAATGTTTCTTCATTGCATGTTGTTAATTCTGCAATGAGTCCAAAATATTTAATGTTCAATTGCATGGTTTATGGTCTTTAAATCTTCTTTAGTATTTACGTTTTTTACAAATGGGTCTAATTCTGAATCAATCGAGATGGTTTTGGTTTTTAGTTGATTTACAGCAACACGAAGTCGTCTCTCTCCTTGTTGTAATAACTCCAAACATTTATGCATACATTGTTTTTTATAGATGGCTATTAAAGGCATCGTTTTATTGTTGCTTTCGATTTGCGTAACCTCGTAATTCTCATAATCTGCCTCAATCAATTTTTTCAAAATCTCAGTTTTTATCATTGGAATATCGCAACTTAACACCAAGTTATATTCAGAATTTGAGTGTTTCAAGCCAGAATACAGACCTGCTAAAGGTCCAGAGTCTTTGATGTCATCTTCTACCCTTTCATATTCAAATTGGTCATACTCTGTATTATTGCTCACAATGATAAAATCATTTACTAACGGTTTCATGGCATCAATTACATGTTCAACAAACATTTTACCATTAACTCTAAGCAATCCTTTATCTGAACCCATTCTGGAGCTTTTTCCTCCAGCCAACACTATTCCTGTTATGTCTTTTTTATTTACCACTATATAAAAAATAATTTTACCGAAGCAATGATTAACACAAAGGCCAATACATACCTCAAGAGTGAGTTATTGAATTTTCGACTTCCATAATAACTTCCTAAAAATCCGCCAACCAAAGCAACACCAACGAGGATAAATGTTTGTGATGAAATTTTAACTCCACTAGATATTTGACCAATTAAACCTGCTGCAGAGTTTACCCAAATAAACAATGCAGAGACAGCTGCAGCTTCTTTCATTTTTCCCCAATGCAATAGCAAAATTATAGGTGTTAAAATGATGCCTCCACCAATACCAATCAGTCCTGAGAAAAAACCAATAACAGCACCAACTGCTAATCCTTGCCAAAGTTTTACCTGTTTAATGTATTCACTTTCTTTTCCGAAAACATTCAACATTTTTAGGATGGCAAAAATTAAAAGTACAGCAAGTACTTTTTTATAAATAGAAGCATCAACTTCAATCATTCCTCCAACAAAAGCCATTGGAATTGAAGCCATCGCAAACGACAAAAACAGTTTTTTGTTAAAATAACCAGCTTTATAATAATGGTAAAAAGCAATTCCTGCCACAAATAAATTGAGCAATAAGGCTGTTGGTTTCATGGTTTCTGGTGCGAACGAAAAAATAGCCATTAATGCCAAATAACCACTTGCACCTCCATGACCAACACTCGCATACAAAAATGCCACTATTGGTAGCGTGAGCAAAAAGAGCCATATATGTTCAACTTCTAAAATCACTTAAACTTTGTGTTTTTAATTTGTTCGTCTAAAAATTTCCAGCAATTTTCATTGATGGTTTCAAAGGCTTCAACCAACGATTTTCCATAGGCTGTTAACTCTGCTCCACCACCACCTTTACCTCCAACACTACTTGTAGTTACAGGTTTTTCTGCACGTTTGTTTACTGCATCAATTAAAGACCATGCCTTTTTATAAGACATACCTAATGTTTTGGCAGCTTTTGACAGTGAACCTTCTTCATCAATGGCTTTAAGAAGGCTTACTCTTCCTTCTCCTAAAAGAATACTACCATCTGCTTCAATCCAAATTCTACTTTTTATTTTATAGTTCATAAGATTAGTTTATTGGAAGTAGAATGACTTCAACTTTATCATTTATGTTAATCGATTCATCTTTTTCAGCGACATAAACCAAGGAATTAGCTAAGGCAAACGTGTGCAACATTGATGAATTTTGTCCTTCTAAAATTTCAACTTTCCCATCATTATAAATAGCTTTTAAAAACTGAGCTCTTTCACCTTTTTTTATAAAATCCGATTTTGAAACAGCCTTTACTCTATTTAATTTAAAATTCAAATTTCCAGAAAGTTTTTCAATGGCTGCAATCACATAAATGTAAAAACAACTTAAAGAAGCTGCTGGATTGCCTGGTAGTGCGAATATTATTTTATCATCTTTTTTACCAAAGAAAAGCGGTTTCCCAGGTTTCTGGTTGACTTTATAAAAATGCTCAATAACTTCGATTTCTTTAAGCGCTTTTCCAACAAAATCATAATCTCCAACCGAAATGCCACCTGAGACTAAAACCACATCATTCTCATGGATAACTTCTTTTAAGACTTGGAATGTTTTTTCATAATGATCATTTACACTATGCGTTGAAATATTAGAATAGCCAGCTTGAATCAATGCAGAAATTAACATGATGGCATTGCTCTCATAGATTTGTCCATATTGCAAATTTTCTCCTGCTTGCACAAGCTCATTTCCTGTAACCACAATGGCAATGGATGGCTTTTTATAAACCTTAACCTGAGTTATTCCTAAAGTCGTCAAATATGCGATTGCAGCAGCTGTTAATTTCACTCCTTTTTTAAGGGCAACCTCACCTTTAATTACTTGCTCGCCTAAAGGTCTAATATTTTCGTTTATAATGACATTTGACTCAATTGTAAGCGTATGATTTTGTGATGATGTCTTCTCTTGCATCACCACAGCGTTAGCAGAATCTGGAACTGGAGCTCCAGTGAAAATCCTGACAGCATCACCAGGTTTTAAATGAAGTTGATGTCCATCGCCAGCTTTAACCTCACCAATCAAAGTATAGGTTTTAGCATCATGCAAATTAATGGCGTAACCATCCATTGCAGATTGCCTAAAAGGCGGCATATTGATTGGAGAAAGTACATCTTGAAACAACACATAACCCAGAGCGTCAATAAGATTAATATCAATTGATTTATCAGTAAGCTGAGTGTTTTCAGAAATTATTTGAAATGCTTGTTCTACCGAAATCATAAATTATCGTTATATGTTATCAAATATAGCGAATTAAAGTGTTTTAACAATTTGCACGAAAGTTAAATTTTATCGAAAATTTTATCTTTAAAAAGCTCAGCATGAATTGTAAAATCCCTGATTAATACAACCGCATCGCCTTTTTTGGTTCTTTAGATGATAAAAATGTCGTTAGTCGATTTATTTTGAGTTCAACGCGCATCCATCCTATATTTAAAATCCCTTATCTCATTTGATTAATAGCGCTAATTGTTCTAGCACATTGATATTTTTTTAAAAAAAGTGTTTTTGTGACAGAATACTGTGCTTATTAATTACAATGATCCAAAAAGGTTTACATAAAAAATATATTGCTTTTATATGCTTGTTATTTACAGCAATATATTCCTATGGACAATGTTCACCTGACTCAACACCACCGATAATTCAATGTCCAGATGCCATAATCGCGATAAATGATACTGGTTTATGTACAACATACATTTCTAATACTAATATTGGCTATCCCTTGGTCTATGATTACTGCGGAATTATTTCAACAATTCCAACTGGAATTCCACCAGGAAATTTATTCCCTGTAGGAACTACAACAATTACTTGGACTGTCACAGACATATCAGGAAACACAGCAACTTGCACACAAGATGTAACCATTACTGATGAAGAAGACCCAATAATAACCTGTCCCTCAAATATAACAGTTAATACAACTCCAGGTCAATGCAATGCTTATGTTAATATCCCAACAGTAACAGCAATTGACAACTGCTCCATAGTATCAATTACAAACGATTTTAATGGTGGTGGTGCTAATGCTAGTGACACATTTCCCACAGGAACAACCACAATCACATTCACTGCAACGGATTCAGCTGGAAGAACAGCAACTTGCACTGTTGATGTAACAGTTGATAATAATCAACCTCCTACCATTACGCTTCAAGGCGCAAATCCGCAAACCATTGAATCTTGTAATACTTACACAGAACTCGGAGCCACTGCAAACGATATCTGTTTAGGTAATGTCTCATCAGATATCATTGTTGATACCTCAGGATTAGATTTAAACACTGTTGGCACTTATAACGTGATTTACACAGTTAATGGTGATTCAGCCACTCAAGTAATAAGAACAATAAATGTTATAGATACCACTTCGCCAGTACTCACACTAACAGGACCAAATCCAATTAACATTGGTGATTGTTCAACCTATACAGAGTTAGGCGCCATTGCTACAGATTGCTCTGGAAATCTTTCTTCAAGTGTGGTTATTAATAACGCAAGTGTTGACACAAGCACAATCGGAACTTATACTGTTACGTATAATGTTACTGATGCAAGCGGAAACGTTGCTACTCAAATTACAAGAACTGTTAATGTTATTGATGTTAGTGGACCAGATATCACCCTCAATGGTGCAAACCCTCAAATCATTGAAGCTTGTGATGTTTATACAGAATTAGGCGCAACAGCAATTGACCCTTGCTTCAATACAGATTATACTGCAAATATTGTGATTGACGCTTCTGCAGTTAACACAAGCGTAGTAGGAATTTACAATGTCACCTACAATGTGATGGATGCTGATGGTAATAGTGGACTTGAAGTAGTAAGGACAGTTGAAATTGTAGATACAACTGGACCTGTTATAACACTAAACGCTCCCAACCCTCAAACAATAGAAGCTTGCGATGCATATACTGAGCTTGGTGCAATAGCTATCGATCCATGTAATAATACAGATTACACAGGAGATATAGTAATTGATGCTTCTGCTGTTGACACAAGTATAGTTGGCTCCTACAATGTTACTTATAATGTCATGGATACATTAGGAAATGTTGCTCTTGAAGTTATACGTGTAGTCAATGTTGTTGACACTACAAATCCTACAATAACTTGCCCAAGTGATATTTATATAAATAATGATAACGGTTTATGTTCTGCAGTGGTCAATTTTACAGATCCAACAGGAATTGACAGCTGTGCTAGTGTAACGACAACTCAAATAGGAGGACTTGCTTCTGGAAGTAATTTCCCTGTTGGCACCACTACAAACACCTTTGAGGTTATAGATGCCAATGGTAATACAAGCACTTGCTCATTTGATGTAATTGTGTCTGATGCAGAAGCTCCAAAAATAACTTGCCCTGCAAATATTACAACCAGTAATGATAGTGGTTTATGTTATGCTGTTATAAATTATACGCCTCCTGTTGGAACAGATAATTGTAGTGGACAAACAACTGTGCAAATTGCAGGTTTACCTTCAGGTAGTAATTTCCCATTAGGAACAACAACCAACACATTTCAAGTTACAGACGCTGCTGGAAATACAGCTACTTGCTCATTTAATGTAACAGTTAATGACGCTGAAAACCCTGTTGCATTATGTCAAGATATTACAATCCAACTAGATCCTTCTACTGGATTGGCAAGTATTACTCCTGCTGATATTGATAATGGATCAACTGATAATTGCAGTGTGAATTTAAGTTTATCGCAAACAACATTTGACTGTTCAAATATTGGCAACAATACTGTAACACTCACTGTTACTGACGATACTGGAAATTCCAGTTCCTGCAATGCCAATGTATTAGTTACTGATTTAGCTGAAAATGCTTCAGTAAGTATTTCTGCAAGCGACACTCAAATATGCTTAGGTGAATCTGTAATTTTTACGGCAACTCTAATTGATGGTGGTGCGGCTCCTTCATACCAATGGCAAATAAATGGTATAGACGTGTCGGGAGAAACAGCTCCAACTTTTACAACTACTAGTTTGACTGATGGTGATATTGTTACAGTACTTATGAGTTCGAGCTTATCGGTTTGCGCACAACCAATAGTTAGTAATTCAATTACCATAACGATTAATAGTTTTGACACTGCTGATGCTGGAGCAGATTTTACTAATTCAGTCTGCACAAACACAACAGTAACTTTAGCTGGAAACCCTGTTACTGCTATTGGAGCAACTGGATTATGGACAGTCACTTCTGGACAAAGCTCTGGATTTTCATTTTCAGATCCTACTAGCCCAACATCAACATTTACAGGAGATATTGGTGAAACGTATACGTTAACATGGAGTATTGACAACCCTTCTACCTGTCCTGACTCAAGTGATAGTATGACTGTGACATTTATAGGTTGTAATGCCTTGGATTTTGATGGAGTGGATGATAATATCACCTTTAGGGATAATTATGACTTTGCAGGTAACTTTACAATTGAAATTTGGATTAAATCTGAAACAAACAATGCCAATATTCAAACTATTATTTCTAAACGTGAAAGCAACAATCAAATCAATGGCTACGACTTAAGGTTAGTAAATAATTATATCTCATTTAATTGGAACAATGGCGAGTCATTAGTATCGCCTTACCCAATAAACGCAAACAAGTGGCATCATACAGCAGTAACATTTGATAACGGAACTTATACACTTTATATTGATGGTATTAATGTAGCCTCAGCTACAGGAGTACTTCCTGCAAACAATAATCTAGAATGTATTGTTGGCGCTATGGATCAAACTCTGGTCGCTCCTTTTAAACCGCTCAACTATTTTGATGGAGGCATGGATGAATTACGAATTTGGGATGTCGTACTTAGCGAAACCGAAATTCGCAGAATGATGAATCAAGAAATTGAAGATAACAGTAATAATGTTAAAGGATCTATTACACCTAACAATATAGGTTCTTTATCATGGAACAACTTATTGGGTTATTATAGAATGAATCAAATTTCAGACATTTCTGGAGGTAACCTTATTTCTAATAGCGCAACGCCTATCACTGGAATTTTAAGGTACATGACCACGTTTCAATCTGAAACCGCTCCTATTCCATATAAGACTAATGCTAATGGAGATTGGACAAATTCAAACACTTGGCTAAATGGTTCAGTACAAAACCTACCAAATAGTATTGGCGTGGATGGTTCAACTATAATTGATTGGAACATAGTTGAAACATCACATAATGTTTCTTCCGGAAACAATAATATCACTTTATTAGCTTTAGATGTTGCATCCAATACCTTATCAATAGAAAATACAAATCCTACAGATGGTCAAAGTTTGCGTGTTACAGATTACCTTTCACTTAATGGAACACTTGATTTAGTTGGCGAATCCCAATTACTCATGGACACCAATAGCAGTGTAAATTATGGTGCTTCTGGAACTTTACAACGTGATCAACAAGGAACATCTAACTTATATAACTATAATTATTGGAGTTCGCCTGTAAGTCAAAACGGATCAAACTTTTCAGTTGGAAATGTACTTTATGATGGTTCAAATATATCAAACCCTCAGCCAATTAATTGGATAAGTTCTTATGATGCTACAGGAAGTACTAACCCAATTTCTTTAAGTCAAAGTTGGATTTATACGTATGAGAATTTCCCTAACGATTCCTATGCAGATTGGGTTTATAAAGGGCAAAATTCACCAATTAATGTTGGATTAGGTTTCACGCTAAAAGGAAGTGGTGTTGGTGACCCAGTAACTGATTATCAAAATTACACGTTCATTGGCCAGCCAAATAATGGACTCATAGAATTAGACATCAATCCCAATTACCAAGCCTTGGTTGGAAATCCATATCCTTCAGCCATTGATGCCAATCAGTTTATAACAGATAATGGTCCATCAGGAACCAACTCGATTGATGGAACGCTCTACTTCTGGGAACATTCAACCACAAATGCGTCGCATATATTATCTGAATATGAAGGCGGTTATGCTACTTACAATATTTCAGGAGGCTTAGCTGCAGTGACCTTCCCTGACGAAATAGGTGGTTTAGGAAGTGCCAATAAAATTCCACAACAATATATTCCAGTCGCTAGAAATGATACAGATACCAGCTTGATAATAGCATTTATTGCGCCACTCCAAAGCAAATAATTGATAGGGTAAGCAATAATAGATAAAGCTATAATGAATAAGAAAAATTTATGTAGTGCACAATACCAATACCAAAGCCGGTATTCCCAAAATTTGTACCTTCGTCTGCACGCTGACCATAATCTGATCTAAATTGCACCGGACCAACAATAGCCCCTATTTCATGGGAAAACCCGAGCTGTGCACGCCCTACTTGCATACCAGCAACAAGGCAAAAAAATACGGCTAATTGTTTCAAATTGAACATAATATGTTTATCAAGATTTAGAGCGTACTGTTAACAAATATATAAAAACGCCATTAGCTAACAAATAAAATATTTAAAACAGAATGTATTATATTTTATTGTGA
>JAUIGO010000044.1 GCA_030429955.1 Bacteroidia bacterium | reverse complement strand
ACTGCGCTCAGACTGACATTCATTGCTTATTGAAAATCACGTTGTCTTTTTGCCTCAAAAATCAAAATTCCAGCAGCTACAGAAACGTTCATAGAGTCAATTTCGCCTTGCATTGGAATGATAATATTTTGGGTTGCATGTTGTAACCACTCATCACTCAATCCTGTGGCTTCAGTGCCTACAACAATGGCTGCTGGTTTTGTATAATCTTGTGTGTGGTAATTCATTGAAGCTTTCAATTCTGCGCAATAAATATTTATGTTCAGTTTCTTTAAAAACTTTATTATTTCGGTCGTTGAACCTGTTGCAATTTGATTGGTAAATACACATCCAACACTAGAGCGAATGATGTTGGGATTGTACATATCGGTTTTTGGGTTCGCAATAATAACTGCATCTACATTAGCAGCATCTGCTGTGCGCAACAAAGCACCAATATTTCCAGGTTTTTCAGGAGCTTCTGCAACCAGAATCAGTGGATTTTCAGTTTCAAGTTTGAGCTCACTTAAACTTAGCGATTTTGCTTTAGCCACTGCCAACACACCTTCAGTGGTTTCACGATGTGCTAACTTCTGATAGACCTCTTTAGAAATCTCTATAGTGTTTAGCTGTTTCGTTGATAAGTCGTTGAGTTGATCTTTAGAAAAAAGTTCAGGGTAAAACAAAACGGTTTCGAGTTCGTAGTTTCCTTTTATGGCTAAGCTAATTTCACGTTGACCTTCAATTAAAAACTGTCCAGAACTCTTGCGTGCTCTCGACTTTTCCTTCAATTGAAATAAGGATTTTATGAACGGATTTTGTATGCTCGTAATCAAATTAGCCATAGAAGCACAAAAGTAAATAATAAAAGTAATTAACTACCTTCGTAAACGACAAAGCTTTCAACTAAAACCACTAAAAATGAAAAAATTATCACTTATCGTTGTCTCTCTATTTGTATTTATTGCATGTAAACAAGAACAAAAAACTGAAGATTACAAAGATGCTGAATTGAATGTAAGCACAACCATTTATCCAGAAACCATGTCAAAAATATTTGATGCTCATGGTGGCATTGATGCTTGGAATACCATGGAGCATTTATATTATGAAATTGAAAAACCTGAAGCTAATGATATATATGATGTTGTTTTAAAAAGTAGAAAATCATTAATTGCTTCTGAACATCACTTATTAGGTTTTGATGGTGAAAATGTTTGGTTGAAGAATCTGGATACTGTTACCTATAAATCCAACCCAAAGTTTTACTATAATCTGATGTTTTATTTTTATGCCATGCCTTTTGTGTTGGGAGACGATGGGATTAATTATTCTGAATCCGAACCCTTAGAGTTTGAAGGTACAACTTATCCTGGCGTATTAATTTCGTATGAAGCTGGAGTAGGAGAGTCACCTGAAGATGAATACATTTTATATTATCACCCTGAAACTTATAAGATGGCATGGTTAGGCTATACAGTAACTTATTTCTCAAAGGAAAAAGGCAAAGAATTTCACTTTATAAAATACAGCGATTGGCAAGATGTCAATGGGCTTTTGTTGCCTAAAACCTTATCATGGTATAACTACAAAAACAATAGGCCAACAACGTTTAGAAACGATGTGAATTTTGTAAATGTTAGGCTATCAAAGGAACTGCCTAATGAAGATATGTTTAAAGCACCTGATAGTACGATGATAGTTAATTAAAAAAAGCGAGCCAAATGGCTCGCTTTTTTTAATTAACAAAAGAAACATTTTAGTTCCCTTCATATTTGTTTTTATAACGTTGCCAAAGTTCAGTTTGGTGCGTTTCTAAGCTAATCGCTCTACCATCAATAAAGGCATGGGTTAATTGGTTGCCTCTCATGTCTAAAGCATCACCTTCACTAACAAATAAAGTGGCTCTTTTTCCAACTGTAATGGTGCCTAATTGGTCGTCAACACCTAATATTTTAGCAATATTAGATGTGATTAATTTAAGCGCATCTTCTTTACTCATCCCTTGTCCAACAACTTGTCCTGCGTAAAACGGTAAGTTACGTGTCTGGAAGTTGGAGTTATTTCCAGTATGAATACCAACCAAAACGCCAGCATCAGCTAACAGCTTAGGGTTTTTATAAGGTAAATCATAATCATGGTCTGCAATAGCAGGCAAGCTGTGTGTATGATCTATTAACACAGGAACATTGTTGTTCTTTAATAAACCTGTTACAGCATGTGCTTGATAGCCTCCAACTACAACCATTTGTATGCCATTGTCACGAGCAAACGTTACAGCATCTGTAATGCCTTTCTCATCATCAACGTGTACATACAATTTTTGCTTCCCATTAAATAAACCTTCCATGGCTTCATAAGGCAAGTTTTTTGTTGTACGTTTTCCGTTTAAATAAGCTTTACTTTCTTTTACAAAACTTACAACTTCGTCAACTTGTTTTGCGTAGTTGTCGTTTGGTCTTAAGCCTCTTGGTTCACCAAGCCACCAACGACCACGTGAAAAGCTACTTGGCCAATTTAAATGAATCCCATCATCAGCTTTTAAAGCAGCATCTTGCCAGTTCCAAGCATCTAATTGCATTATGGAGGACGTACCTGAAAAAGTGCCTCCATTTGGAGAAACCTGAGCAGTTAAGATACCATTTGGTCTCATGGACTCAACGACTTTGGATTCTGCATTGTAAGCAATTAAACTACGTACATGCGGAATCATACTTCCCATTTCAGCTTGATCGTCACTTGCATTTACAGCATCAACTTCAACAAGTCCTAAATTAGTATTGGCTCCAATAAATCCTGGATAAATATGCTTACCTGAAGCGTTAATAACGGTTCCTTTTGTAGCAGTGCCAGAATTTCCAACGGCTTGAATTTTACCATTTTCAAATACTACTGTTCCATTTTCTATCACTGTGCCATCACCAACATGAATGGTTGCTCCTGTAATGGAAATAGCTCCTGTTTGTTTATCAGCAGGTGTTTGTTGCGCAAACGAGATGGTGCAACATAACATTAAAACTGAGTATATATATTTTATGTGTCTCATAATTTATCTTTTTAGTCCATTGAATCACAATGAAGTTGTTGCTTGTCTTCTGCTTTTATAGGTTGCGTTTTCATGCCTTTGTTTTTTTCTTGCAACATCATTGCCATAAGGTCATTACGTTCTTGCTTTATTTTGGTTCGCATTTGCTTATCTTTTTCAATATCAAAGTAAGTAGCACCTTCAATCATTGTTTTTTCTGCTTTAGCATAAACCGATAAAGGATGATCGCTCCATAATACAACATCTGCATCTTTACCTACTTTAATGCTTCCAACTCTGTCATCAATATGCAATAATTTAGCAGGATTTAATGTTACCATTTTCCAAGCTTCTTCTTCGCTTACTCCTCCATATTTAACGGTTTTAGCAGCTTCTTGATTTAAACGTCTAGACATTTCACCATCATCACTATTAATAGCAGTTGTAATGCCAACATTGTGCATAATGGATGCGTTGTAAGGAATGGCATCATTAACTTCGTATTTATACGCCCACCAATCACTAAATGTTGATGCTCCTACACCATGTTCTTTCATAATGTCAGCCACTTTGTAACCTTCTAAAATGTGTGTGAAAGTGTTCATTTTAAATCCAAATTTTTCAGCTACTTTCATCATCATGTTGATTTCAGTTTGAACATAAGAGTGACAACTTATAAAGCGCTCTCCATTCATGATTTCAACAAGAGTTTCCATTTCAATATCCTTTCTGTAAGGTTGTCCACTTTTCTTTTTAGCCTCATATTCTTTAGCTCTTGTAAAATAATCTACAAACATTTGTTCAACTCCCATTCTTGTTCTTGGGAAACGTGTTCCGTTTTGGGAACGAGATTGTTTTACGTTTTCACCTAATGCGAATTTGATAAACTTTGGCGCATTTTTATTGATAAGACCTTCAGCAGATTCTCCCCATTTTAATTTGATGATTGCTGAGCGTCCTCCAATTGGATTTGCTGAACCATGCAGTATTTGAATGGATGTTACGCCTCCTGCTAAGTTTCTATAGATATCAATATCTTCTGGGTCAATAGCATCTTCAATGGTCACTTCTGCTGAAGAGTTTTGACCTCCTTCATTGATACTTGCAGCAGCGATATGCGAATGTTCATCAATAACTCCTGCTGTTAAATGTTTGCCAGTAGCATCAACAACTTGAGCACTACTATCACTTAAATTGTTTCCAACTTTGGCAATCTTTCCATTTTTAACCAAAACATCAGTATTTTTAAGGATACCTTCAGCTTCGTTGGTCCAAACAGTTGCATTTTTAAATAAAATAGTTTCTTGTTGAGGAAGTGATGATACACCATAAGCTCCATTTGGATATGTTACAGGCATTAGTTTTACATCATCACTATTTCCACCACCACGTCTGTTCATGCCTCCTTTTTTGTCGCCACCTTCACTTGCTGCTTTTTTAGCAAGTACATAAGCTGTGTTTCCATTAGGATCAATCAGTTTTCCGTTTAAATCATCACTGTGATCTACTCTTGAAGTAAATCGCATAAACTCTTGCTTTGTTGTATCAATACTCGTAAACGTTAGGTTGACCCAATTATCACTATATGATATTTTTGAACCTAATTGTTTGCCATCACTTTTAACATCAGATTTTGGTTTACTAGAAGAACCAGAAATTGAAATATCATAGGTTTTTCCTGCTAGTGTAAATGAGTAATCACCATCAATATTCTTTACATTCATATCATTAATGACATCTCTATTACCATTTACCCAGTTTTCATAGAGGGTTGTACCTTTTTCAAAAAGGTCTCCTGAAGTGATTAAGAAATTAGCATAAGCACCATTTTTAAGAGAACCTATTTTGTTGGATTGTCCTAAAATCTCAGCAGGAATCGTTGTTAAGGCCTCTAAGGCTTTGGTTTTGTCTAAACCATATTCAATGGCTTTCATTAAATTAGCTTCAAACATATTTGGAGATCTTAATCCATCAGTTGTAAAAGCGAATTTAATACCATTATCTGCAAGAGCTTTAGGGTTTGAAGGTCTTTGATTCCATTCACGCATTGCAGATAATTCCAGGACACTTGCAGCAAAAGGATCTTCAACATCATAAGCATTAGGGAAATCTACAGGAATAATATAAGCTGCATTCGTCGCTTTAATCTCTTTAATACGCTCATATTCGTCGCCTCCACCTACTATTACATATTGAGTGCCAAATTCGTCACCAACTTTATCAACTCTTAAAGCATTGGCTTTATCTCCAGCGACCATAATTTTCACTAAACTTTTGTTGTTGTTAAACGCTTCAAGCGAACGATCTGTTATGGTTATTCCACCTTTAGCGTACCAAGATGCATCGTGGTTTACTTGTCTAATTAATGCTAAAGTTCCCATAATTGAACTTGGATACGATTGACTTGATTTTAAGCTTTTGCTTAATGAAGAATAATCTGCTGACCTATCATCTAAAATACGTTCGGCATCACTTCCTTCGTTTGCAAGTGCAATCAAAGCTCCAGTACCACGCATGATACCATCTTGCATGTGTGTATTTACAACACCAAAACCTGCTTTTCTTAAATCGGAAGCTGCTTTTGCATCGTATTTAAAAAAGTCTACAGCATTTTGCTCTGGCCTAATGTGGTCATTCCAATAGAAACCTTCACGAGTCGCATCATACTGACCACCACCAAAACCACCAAAGCCTTGGCGCTTAGGTTTTTCTACTCCAAAATCAGAATAGATATCAATAAAAGAAGGGTAAATACTTTTGCCAGAGACATCAATAACAACTGTGTTTGCAGGAATACTCACTGAAACTCCAGAAGCGACTACTTTTCCATCATGAATAAGTAGTGTGCCTTTGTCAATAACTTGTGTTGGCGTTACATAAATTTTAGCATTTGTAAATGCTGTATAATTTGTGTTTTCCGATTTTACGCCATCATTTTTCGGAACATGCTCTTGTGCAACGAGAGAAAAGGTACACATAAGCATCATTAAAATAAGATACTTTTTTGTCATATTTGGTTGGTAAAAAAAATTAGAATTTAAATGTAATGAAATATACTCTTAATACATTTATTTTAGAATTTTTTAACGTTTATAGCGCTTGGTTTTTAAAGTAATTGACAAATAAAGCTACAACATAACTATAACTCTCAATGCCTTTGTCTTGATTGTTTGCTTTTAGAAAAGTACTATACGTTTCTTTAAACATAGGTTCTAATGGATTGTGGTAGGATTCCCAAAATTCATAAGCATCTTGATAATTTTTTAGGATGCCTTTGTTAATTTTTTCGCCCAGAGTTTCATATAAATTTTCATCACGCAAATACACCTCATTTAAACAGTGACGAAGCGCAAAAATGTATCCTGAATATTTAAAGTAAATATCTTCATTATAAATAGCTGCAAGGCAACCTATAAAATTAGTTTCATTTTCGGCAGCATAACCAATTTGATGTGCTTTTTCATGACATATAGTTGTTGGGTATTTGTGAAGCGGAATGAGACCGTCAATCTGAGCTTCGTTGGTCAATGGGTTTAAATAACCACTAAATCCCATATATGTTAAAGGTAAACTGTAAAGCGATAGCTTAGAACTGGAAGGACTATGAGAGAGTTCTGGATATATTGAGGCAAGGCTTATATAACCATCATCAGAAATACTTAATAGTTCTTTTTTAGTGAAAGGCATGACAACTTTTACCGAATCGTTTTTGGTAATAGCAAGATGAATTGCGTTTGCTTTCTCAATGAGTTGTTCTGTGACTGACTGCAACTCTTCAGTAGTGTAGGTGTCATCTAAATTTAAAGTTTTATGTAGCGGAAGCCTGTAATAATTCATTCCCCAAAACAAATGAAATGCAAAGTAGAGTAGAGAACAAGCAGTTAATACCTCTACAACCCATTGTTTGGTGTCATGTATCATGCGTTTTCTGTTGATGATTAACCACCTAATAATATAAATTCCTGCAATGGTATAAAACACATCGCCTACTGAAAACGGAATCCATCCAAACACATACCGCAATCCTTTTGAGGCCCATTGGTAAAGACCATTACTGTAATACGTTTCAATAAATTCAGGATAATTGCTCAGCCATTTCACGAATAAGTATTGTGGAATGATGCTAATGGCAAGTAAGAATTTTTGGGTCTTGGACATGTTTCAAAAATAGCGAATTGTTTTATAAAACTAAGTGCTGAATAATTACCTTTGTAAAACTTTTACTCGCTAAGCGAGATTTAAGACTCTGAGGCTTGCCTCAAAATTATAATGTATTTTTCAATTTAGTGACTTATAAGAATAAATTGATGTAGTTAATTAATATTATGAATTCAGAAATAAGAAACCTCGAACCAAAGGCACTTTGGAATAAATTTGCAGATCTTAATGCAGTACCAAGACCATCAAAAAAAGAAGAACGTGTCATAGCGTTTATGAAAGATTTTGGAGAAAGCCTTGGTTTGGAAACTATTGTTGATGCGGTTGGCAATGTTATCATCAGAAAGTCAGCATCAAAAGGAATGGAAGATAGAAAGCCAATTGTAATGCAGTCGCATTTAGATATGGTACATCAAAAAAATGCTGACACTCAGTTTGATTTTGATACGCAAGGTATAGATATGTTTATTGATGGCGATTGGGTAAAAGCCAAAGGCACAACTTTAGGTGCAGATAATGGACTTGGAGTCGCAACCATTATGGCCATTCTTGAAAGTGATACCATTAAGCATCCAGCTATTGAAGCTTTATTTACCATTGATGAAGAAACTGGAATGACTGGAGCAATGGGATTAAAAGGAGGTTTGTTGAAAGGAGAAATTCTATTGAACTTAGACACAGAAGAAGATGACGAAATTGGAGTTGGTTGTGCTGGAGGTATTGATGTTACTGCGACAAGAGCTTATAAAGAGGAAGCTGTTCTAGATAATTATATAGCTTACAAAATTAAAGTTAAAGGACTTAATGGAGGCCACTCAGGAATGCAGATTCACGAAGGCTTAGGGAATGCCAATGTTATCATGAATAGGCTGCTCTATAGTGTTATAAATATCATTAAAATTAGTGATATTGATGGAGGTAGTTTACGCAATGCTATACCTAGAGAAAGCGTTGCAACTGTAGTTTTTGATAGTTCTAAAAAAGAAGCGTTTATCGCTAATATTTCAGCTGAAATTGAACATATCAAGAAAGAGTTTAAAACTACAGAACCTAAACTTGATATTAAGTTTGAAACTTCAAAGGTGCCTGATAACATGCTAGGAAAAGAATTAAGTATGAACTTCATTAAGTGTATTTATGCTGCACATAATGGCGTATATAGAATGAGTGCAGATATTCCGGATTTAGTTGAAACTTCAAATAATGTGGCTAGAGTTTTGGTGAAAGATGGACACATAAAAATAGGTTGCTTAACACGATCTTCAGTTGAATCGTCTAAAATGGACTTGGCCAATAAATTGCGTTCTACTTTTGAGTTGATTGATTGCCATGTGGAGTTTTCAGGAAGTTATCCAGGTTGGACACCAAATATGGAATCGTCTATATTAAAAGTCATGAGAAATCTCTACGTAAAACTCAACAATGAAGAACCTCATGTGGCTGCTTGTCATGCTGGTTTAGAGTGTGGTATTTTAGGGATCAACTATCCAGAGATGGAAATGATTAGTTTTGGACCAAATATTAAAGGCGCTCATTCGCCAGATGAACGTGCGCAAATATCATCTGTACAAAAATATTGGAAGTTTGTCCTTGAAATCTTGAAGGAAATCCCAAAAAGATAAAAAACAAAAAGCAGCTCATCGAGCTGCTTTTTTGTTTATTAAGTTCGAGTTTCTTAATTCTTTATTTCAACCATTTCTAAAATAAAAACTAAATCTGTATTCGGTTGAATGGTTGGTGGTCTGCCAGACTCGCCATAGGCTAAATGAGAAGGTACATAAATATATACTTTTTCACCAACACTCATATTGGCTGCAGCTTCTTTAAAACCTGCAAATAATTGAGCGTCAGGTGAAATAGTCATTGGCATAGGGAAATAACCTCCAGCTTCTTCTTTTTGTGCATTAAATTTTCCGTATGTTTCTTCTAGTTCTTTTCTATTGGAATCCAATAATTTCCCATCAGTAAAATAGCCTTCATACCAAACCGTAACATTATCTCCTTGTTTTACTTTTGGACCTGTTCCTTTAGTAATAGTATAAGTCATCAATCCAGTAGATGATTTTGTTGCTTTACTTTTATAGTCATTAAACATAGGAAGTACTTCAGCAGCAGCAGCATTGGCTTTTGCTTCAGCTTCTTTTCGGGCTTCTTCAGCTGCTTTTAGCGCTTCTTCAGCCTCCTTTTTACGCTTTTCTTCTAATAAAGGCAACTCGGTATTCCAAGTTTTTACAGCATCAAAATTTCTTGCTTCAAAACCAACTCTAATGATATTGACTTCTTTTATAACCACGTCTTCAGTTGGTTTGGTGTTTTGTACTGGAACATTTGAAATGGTATCTGCGACGTTAAGCCCTTTTACTATTTCACCAAAAACAGTATGACAACTAGTTCTAGGCGCATCACAATTTTTAAAGTTGCCATTTTCATCAAAACCATCAAGCCAAGGTGTTGGCGCATCTGTTATAAAAAACTGACTTCCATTGGTGTTGTATCCTCCAGAATTTGCCATGGATAAAATTCCTGGTTTATCATGTTTTAAAGTAATGTCAAACTCACTACCAAACTTATAACCTGGTCCACCACGTCCTGTTCCTTCAGGATCACCACCTTGAATCATAAAATTATTCATAACACGATGAAATATTAATCCGTTATAAAATGGTTTTCCTTTGTATTGTTCTGCTGCCATTGGATGTGTGCCTTCAGCCAATGCTACAAAATTTGCGACTGTTAGAGGCACTTTGTCATAGAATAATTTTGCAACCATGGTATCTTTGCTAGTTACAAATTCAGCATATAAACCATCGCCTAATTCTGCATACCTACCATTGTCATTACACGATGTTGCACTTAGCAATAAGGTAAGTGCAAAAATTGCCATTGAGCTTTTAATTAACTTCATATTTAATTGTTTGTGTTTTGTTTTATTGTGTTTACTTTTACTTTACAAATTAATGGAATGTTTGTACCTATTTTGTTTTCGTCTCCATAATAGCCATAAGCTTGTTGCGATGGAAATAAAAAGGTAACCGTTTCGCCTGCTTTCATTAGTTTTAAACCCTCTCTTAATCCAGTGAATAATTCTTCTTGATCCATGGCGTAATTTTGGGTTTTAATCTCTTCTTCAGAATATATTAAGTTACCATTTAGGTCTTTAACATTATAATTGAAATTTACAATATCTCCAAACTTAGGAGTAATGCTGTCTGCTTCAACCTTTGTTTGGTAATAATACCAAAATCCATTTTGTGATGCAATATAATTATTCTCAGGATTGTTTTTGATAATGTCCTCAATAAGCTTGTGTTGTGCTTCAATTAGTTTTTTGTTTCGTTCAGCAGATTCCTTAATAAAAGAGCCAGTTTTTTGAGTTTCAGGACGTCTTGCTTCAGGTGATTTGCATGAAACAATCAATAAAACAAGGAGTGTAATTTTAAACAAATATTTCATTCTTTTAGGGCTTTTGAATACTGAGGCAATATAGAAACAAATTTAGTAATAGTTTCTGATAAACTATGATTACTTCTTCCTCCAGAAGCATTAATATGTCCTCCACCATCAAAGTGTTCTCTTGCAAATTCGTTGACATCAAAATTATCTTTTGAACGTAATGAAATTTTAATGATGCCTTCTTGTTTGTGTTCTATAAATATTGCTGCAAATTTTACACCTTTAATAGATAAACCATAATTAACTATACCTTCAGTATCGCCTTTTGTGAAATTGTGTTTATTGAGTTCTCTCTGAGATAGACTAATATATGCTGTGTGTAATTCTGGCACTACTCTTAAATTGTTTAAGGCAACACCAAGCAATTGCAATCTGTCATGAGAATTATTGTCATAAACGCTACTATGAATATCTGCATTTGCAGCGCCTTTGTCAATTAAATCTGCTATAACTCTATGTGTTGTGGCTGTAGTTGATGCAAACCGAAACGAACCAGTATCAGTCATGATACCAACATATAAACAAGTTGCTATTTTTGAATCAATACTAGGTTTGTCATCCAACATTTCCAAAAAATGATATACCATTTGACAGGTTGAGCATATGGTTACATCAGAATAAATATACTTAGCGTAATTATCTGGTTGTTGGTGATGATCTATTAGTATCTTGGTTGCTTTAGCTTCAACTAAAGGAATTTCCATATCACCTGTTCTGTGAAGCGCATTAAAATCTAGAGTGAAAATTAGTTCAGCTTTATCAATTAAATCTTTAGCTGCTTTTACGTTGCTTTCAAAGATAATTATATCTGATTCACCAGGAATCCATTTTAAAAACTCAGGATAGTCATTTGGAGCAATAACCGAGACATCATGTCCTTTTGCTATTAAATAATGATACATAGCCAATGAAGACCCTATAGCATCACCATCTGGATTTTTATGTGGAACAACAACAATCTGCTTAGGTTTTGAAAGCAGTTGCTTTATATCTGAAATATCACTTTTTGTCATAAGCTGCGAAGATACAATTTAATAACAAAAAGGTTAAATTGAATGGACCACTTTTGTATAAAATTAACCATTAATCACCATTTATCTTTAAAGAACTTATTTGTAATGATTTATTGTTAATAGTTGCAAGTTTGCTTAAAAGCACTATTTTTGCACGGAATTTAAAAAAACACAATGGCAACAAATAGAACGTTTACAATGCTTAAGCCAGACTCTGTTGAAAAAGGGAATATTGGCGCAATATTAGAAAAAATTACAGCTTCAGGATTTAGAATCGTAGCTATGAAATTAACACAAATGACAACTGCTGATGCTCAAGCATTTTATGCTGTTCATAAAGAGCGTCCGTTTTTTGGTGAGTTGGTAGAGTACATGACTCGTGGGCCAATTGTAGCTGCAATTTTAGAAAAAGACAATGCAGTTGAAGACTTTAGAACCTTAATCGGTGCTACAAATCCAGCTGAAGCAGCTGAAGGAACAATCAGAAAATTGTATGCAGCTTCTATTGGTGAAAATGCAGTACATGGAAGTGATAGTGACGAAAATGCTGCTATTGAAGGTGCTTTTCATTTTTCAGGAAGAGAGATGTTTTAAGGAGTTATCTCAATAATTAACAATCATAAAAAAAGCCTATCAAATTTTTGATAGGCTTTTTTACTAAACGTTGTTAACAATATATTACTATACTACTTTTACATTTACTGCGTTCATTCCTTTTTTACCTTCAGTCAAATCGAATTCTACATTATCTCCTTCTCTTACCTCATCGATTAATCCTGTGTAGTGTACAAAGTGTTCGTTGTTGTTTCCTTCTTCAATAATGAAGCCGAATCCTTTTTGTTCGTTGAAGAACTTTACTGTTCCTTTACTCATTGTTAAAATTTAAATATTAATAAAGTGCAAAGGTACTGTATTTAATCTAATAATATGACTTTAATGATTTATTATTTTGAAAGCGTACTAATTTGCTTACCTAATATACCAGAAACTCCTGCTGCTAAACCGCCTACAACTCCCGCAACTAGTAGCAGTAAAGTTGAATTTCCATCAAGCATTAAAAGAGTAGCAATTTTTTTAGCAAGAATAAAATCATTGGCACTACTTAACATATAAGATTGTACAATCCATAACAGAGCTATTGCAATAAAAGGTATAAAAAATACAGCTCCTTTTTTCAGTGGAATTAAAAAACCTGAAATTAATGCAGCAAGCATTACAGACCACCATGGTAAATACAATGAAAGTACATAAGCTAGAATAATTGTGAATACAAAGTTTTTTGTGTTTTTATTCATTTGAAGGATTTAAAGTTTGTGAAAAGATAACACCATCATTTTGGTTTTTATCTTGCATAAAATTAAGTTTTAAGTACTTGCCTGCTGCCCAAGTATCAACCAAATCATCATAAAATTTACTTCCAGGATTACCTGATTGTCCTCCAGGATATACACCTAAAGCTGTTGGAGGCGATGTCATTTCAACAATCATTCGCCATGAAGGACCATGATTCTGGCTAGTAGCATTTACAATCCCTGAATAACCACCAATTGGTAAATCATGTCTTGAAAATGCTGGTAATGACTGCAACAAATGACCAATGTATGTGGCTTTGGCTTCTTTCCAATTAATAGTGCCTTTGTTTGTTTTTAATGTGTTAAGTTTTACAACAGCATCTTTAAAAGCAATAACAAATAAATCGTTGGCAGTTTCTATTTCAGGAGTTTCAACAATATCCATGAATTTATCGTTCGGATTGTTTTTTAGTAAATAAGCTGTTTGATATTTAAAAGGATAATCTAAAGCGATACTGTCGTTTTCTATTTCATCCCAAGTGAGTTCAGCCAATGTATCATACCAAATTTGCCAAATGGTTGGTCCAACTTCGTCAATATCATTGTTGTATTTCCAACTTTTAATTTCGTTTAGCATGTTTTGTTCATCTGAAGATAATTCTGCTTTTTCTACCACAGGAATCATATAAGGTAACAATTCTGAAGCTTGTAAGTTAAAGTTGTTATTGTGTAAATCTTTAAAATCTTGAATGTCAAACTTGTCTTTTGAACGAAAGAAATCGTTAATCACTCTGTTTCTATAGGTCTCGTAACCATCATTAAACACATAGTATGGATACGATTCATCAACAGGATGTTGATTGGCCGAACTCACAAAACCTCTTTCAGGATTTTTGGTATGTGCATTATATTCTTGCGGAATATAACCTTGCCAATCGTGTTCTGGATTGCTACCATCCATTAAAAACTTACCTTGACCTTTCCATTTATTTGGAAATTTCCCTTGAATCCATAAGGCAATATCACCTTCGGTTGAGGCGAAAATGACATTCTGAGCAGGAGCTAAAAAGTTTTTTATGGCGTTTTTGTAATCGTCATAATTTTTTGAGGTATTTAAATCCAAGAGTGTTCTTTGGTTCTGTCCACCTAAATGTCCAGTCCAACGCATCGCATAACCAACTTTTTCTCCATTGCCTTTAAAATTGGCATCATAAGTTACAGGACCATGATGTGTATAAGTTACAGTATCTAAAAAGGTTTCTTTACCTCTTATTTTGATTTCTTCAACACGTTTTGTTGTCGCTTTCCAAGCATTGTCATATTTGTAATTGGAGTTGGTTTTGTCTTCAAACTCAATTTTATACCAATCTATCACATCACGAGTGGCATTAGTCATTCCCCAAGCAATATGCTCGTTGAATCCTATAATAATACCAACTGCTCCTGGAAGTGATACACCATAGGTGTTTTGTTCTGGTGTTGTTAATTGCATGGCATACCAAATGGAAGGCAAATTCAAACCTAAATGCGGATCGTTTGCCAAAATTGCATTTCCTGAATAGGATTTATCAGGACTTACAGCCCAATTGTTACTACCATTATCTGGATGAGGTTTTTCGATGGTTTCTTTTACATAATCCAAAGGCATTTCAGAATCTGGAATAGGAGTTTGTGTTGCGTTTTCCATAAAACTCCAATCCGTCTCAGCTGGAATTACAGGATCGTTAACATCAAAAAAGTCTGGATATAAAAGATCAAAACGTTCTTTACCATATTTTTTTAAAAAGTTGGTGTATTCTAAATCACTATCTCCTCCAGCCAACATTTTGGTCATATACATTAATAGTAATGCTGTTTTTTTTCGAGTCCATTGTTCAGGAGCGTAATCTAACAATTTGTATTCTACTGGATATTCGCCTGGACTTAAGGAATTGATATATTGGTTCACACCATCAGCATAAGCATCAACATAGTCTATAACTTCTTGATCCTTTTCCCAATTTTTGAGTTTTTGTTCTGCACCATAAACCATACCTCTTCGTCGCTCTGTTCTATCATAATTAAGAGCATCTTCTCCTACAATTTCACTTAATCTGCCAGCAGCAGCATGTGTTTGAAATTCCATTTGCCACAAACGATGTTGCGCAGTGATATAACCTTGAGCTTTGTACAAGTCTTTTTTGTTTTCAGCAAAAATATGCGGAATTAGATGTTCATCATATTTTACGATTACAGGAGCTGATAAGCCCTTTATATTTATTTCTGAATTGCTTGCTGATTCTGTTATTTCATTTTGCCATACACCTTGACTCGGACTTAAAAACTTACCTAAAGGAGGAAGACTGCCTAACTTGGTGTTAAGCACATAAAAGGTTGTGATTGCTAAAACTAATGACAACCCAAATTTTAATTGCTTCATGTAGAACTTTTTTTCGAAGCTGAAAAGTACTAAATATTTGTGAGTTTTTTAAGATGTAAACCTATTTAAGAAAGTAGGTTAAGAGTTATGGAAATATGTGGCTCTGCATATTAGGGAAGACCTTTTGTAAGATCTTGTGAATACATTGTCAATTTAAGGATAAAAAGAATAGTAACCAATACGTAGAATTGCGTATTTTTATCTCAGAACAATCTTTTTTATGAGCTCTTTTCCTAAGTGCTCGTTAAGCATGGAAATAATCTTTTCTTTCCCATAGCTTAGTTCTTCACGAAGCACAGAAGAGCTTAAATCGACATAAAGAATGTCTTTTTTTAATTGCACATTAGTGGTGTAATGGTTGACTCCATTTCCCATTAAATTTAGCCAAGCATCTTTAACATCAACTTTATCCAAGCCTTCTTGAAGTCTGTTTTCGTCTACAAATTCTTTTAAGACGTCGCTAAGTTTTAAATGTTCATTATTACGTTTCATCTGTTTATATTTATTGATTTAATGGGTCAGATGTAACATCCATATTATCATTTTATTGTTTGACAAAAATTTAGTCATGGATGTTTCATTACTCTAGATTTAAGGATTCAAAAGGTTTGTAAATGTACTTAAAGCCTTCATCATTTGTAATAACCAATTCTTCTTCAGTTGCATGTTCAATGGATTCCTTAAAGGTAATATTATTTACAGTATAATAAATGTAAAGTTTATTGTTTTCAACTTTTAAAACAAAAGGCGATTCATCATCTGTTACTGTAAATTTCCCATCCAATGATGGTGTTACTTTTTTTCTAAACCCAGTTAAATCGTCATTAACTTTAAAGTAATCAACAGTTGTACTTATGTTGTATGTTTTAACAACTTTACCATCTTTTTTAACTTGATTTATTTCCCAATACCCTTCTAAGTGAGGAATAAACATTTCAGGATTTTCGCTACAAGTTAAAACACTTAAAACAACAACTAGAATTAATAAAAGTCTTTTCATAGCTTAAACAATTTATACGATTGATGTACTTGTTTTACTGCATCTTCAGTACGTTCTGGATGCGTGTCACTTATAAAAATTTGTCCAAAATTTTCTTTATCTACCAAGCTAATAATTTGTGATACGCGTTGGTCATCCAGCTTATCAAAAATATCATCAAGCACTAAAATAGGATTGACACCGCTTTGTGCTTTAATAAAATCGAATTGTGCCAATTTTAAAGCGATTAAAAACGATTTTTGTTGTCCTTGACTGCCGAATTTCTTGATTGGATGTTCATCAATTTCAAAGCTCAAATCGTCTTTATGAATTCCCACACTTGTATATTGTAATGCTCTGTCTTTTTTAATATTGGCTTCAAGCTGCGTTTTTAAATTACCCTCAAAAAGATCACTTTTGTAAACCAAATTTACGGCTTCGTTGTTATTGCTTATCCATTGGTAACGCGATTTGAAAATAGGAATAAAGGTTTCTAAAAAATGTGCTCTTTTTTTAAATAATAGACTTCCTAAATTGTCAAGCTGTTCATTATAAACTTCTAATGAATCTTTGTTGAAAGTGTTATTTAGCGCAAAATATTTTAAAAGCGCATTTCTTTGTGCTATTAATTTTTGGTAGTTGATTAAGTCAGATAAGTAATTTTTATCGCTTTGTGAGATGACACTATCAATAAATTTACGTCGTGTTTCGCTACCTTCAATAATTAAGTCGCGATCTGCTGGTGAGATAATAACCAATGGTAAAAAGCCGATATGGTCACTAAATTTATCGTAGTTTTTCCCATTGCGTTTAATGATTTTTTTCTGCCCTTTTTTTAACGATACAATGATTTTTTCCTCTCTATTTTCTCTATCATAAACACCATCAACTACAAAGAAATCTTCATCATGCTTTATGTTTTGAGAAGATATTGGGTTGAAGTAACTCTTACCAAATGACAAGTGATAAATAGCATCTAAAACGTTGGTTTTACCAATACCATTTGGACCAACAAAACAGTTTATTTTAGCATCAAAATCAAATGATTTACTATCAAAATTTTTGTAGTTAATAAGTGATAACGATTTTAATATCATAAATAAATTTGAGTTGAATGCTGGCAAAAAGCATCTGTTTCTTAAAAAGGAGCTGCAAAATATTGAAAAATAACAAATAATTTACCTTTTTTATACCAATAAAAATTTTATTTTTGCGGCGCATTAATATAGAAAATATGGCGACTTATAAGAAAAGAGGATATAAACCAAAATCAAAGGAAGATAAAGAAAATGCAATTGAAGAACAATCAACAACTGCTGGAGTATTTAATACCTTAGATGAAGGCGCATCTAAAACAGAAGAATGGGTTATTGCGAATCAAAAATACATATTTATTGTTGTAGGATTGGCAGCTGCAATTGTACTTGGTTACTTAGGTTACACAAGATTAATCCATGCGCCAAAGCAAAGCGAGGCCATGAATGAAATGTACCAAGCACAGCAATATTTTAATGATGCCGTTGCAGGAGTTGAAAAAGATTCAATGTTTACTTTATCATTAAATGGAGGTGAAGGGAAATTTGGAATGCTTGATATTGCTAAGGAATACAGTGGTACTAAAGCAGGTAACTTGGCAAATTATTATGCAGGTATTGCTTATTTAAACCTTAAAGATTACCAAAATGCTATTTCATATCTAAGCGAATTTAAAAGTACTGATGAAATACTTGGGCCAATTGCAAAAGGTGGTATTGGTGATGCATTTGTGCAATTAAATCAGCCAGAAGATGCACTTGATTACTATGTGCAAGCGGCTGAGATGAAAACTAATAACTTTACAACACCAACGTATTTGTATAAAGCTGGAACAATTGCTTTGCAATTAGGAAAAAATGCTGAGGCTCTAAAATATTTTAAACGTATAAAAGACGAATTTCCTTCATCTACTGAAGCAGCAAATATTGATGTGTTTATTGGTAGAGCAGAAGCTGCTAGTAATTAAAACATGGCAACAGCAAATAAAAACTTATCAGATTACGATAAAGCTACAATCCCAAACGCGAAGGACTTTCGGTTTGGGATTGTTGTTTCTGAATGGAATGATACCATCACAGAAGGTCTTTATAAAGGAGCTTACGACGCTTTGATAGATTGTGGTGCTAAAGACGAAAACATTATTCGTTGGGATGTTCCTGGAAGTTTCGAGCTTATTTACGGAAGCAAAAAAATGCAAGAACATCGCGTTAATGCTGTCATTGCTATTGGTTGTGTGATTCAAGGCGAAACCAAACATTTCGATTTTGTTTGTGAAGGAGTTACTCAAGGCGTAAAAGATTTAAACGTTTTACACGACACTCCTGTAATTTTTTGTGTTTTAACTGATAATACGATGGAGCAATCTCTTGCTCGTTCTGGAGGAAAGCATGGCAATAAAGGCACTGAAGCTGCCATTGCTGCCATTAAAATGGCTGAGCTAAGACGTATTGCTTAAAAGGTTCCTTTTTTCTTTTATTGTTAACAATTTTTGGGATTTATAAGCCCTGATTTCGCTGTATTTTAAGTACATTTGAAGTGCATGAACAAGTATAATTTTGTTTAAACAACGTAAACATAAGCGATTCAATTATAAGCCAAGATATTCCAAAAGCGATGAAACATTGGCACGTTCAGATGAAGCCACTAAAGGCAGTGAACTTTCATCAAAATGGCAAAGCGTTAGAAATTCAACAAAACTAAAAAGCAGAGGATTATTTTCGTTGCCTGTTTTATTTCTGATTTTGGTACTATTATTGATTTGTATGTACGTACTAGAAATAAAGTTCATGTCTAATTAAAACTATGCGTTATGGGAATTTTCAAACTACGTAAAAATAAAAAATTCAGTTATCAACCACGTTATTACAAGTCTAATGAAGATGGAGGCAGTCCATTTGAAATCAAACATAAATTTGACGATTATAGAAAAACGATTGGAAGTACTGGAATAAAAGGAAAATTCACCAATGCACTTGATGAACTAAAAGAAGAACCAGATCGTGAAGCTAATAGAAGAATATTAATCATTGTAGCAGTGTTGCTTTTAATATTCTTATTTATCATCGATTTTGATTTATCTATTTTCTTTTCTTAACTAGTTAATGGCAGATATCATTCAATTATTACCAGATCATGTAGCCAACCAAATTGCGGCAGGTGAAGTTGTGCAACGACCAGCTTCCGTAGTTAAAGAGCTTATGGAAAATGCCATTGATGCTGAAGCTACAGTAATAAAACTTATTATTAAAGACGCTGGTAAAACTCTTATTCAAGTTATTGACAATGGAAAAGGTATGAGCGTCACAGATGCTCGCTTAAGCTTTGAGCGTCATGCAACTTCCAAGATAAAAGCGGCTGAAGATTTATTCAATCTACATACTAAAGGGTTTAGAGGTGAAGCCTTAGCAAGTATTGCTGCTATTGCTCATGTTGAACTTAAAACCAAACAATCACAAGACGAAGTTGGTACTCATATAAAAATTGAAGGTAGTGAAGTGACATCGCAAGAAGTCGTTGTAACGCCTAACGGAACGTCTATTTCTGTAAAAAATTTATTTTACAACATTCCTGCGAGACGAAATTTTTTAAAATCGAATACTGTTGAAATACGTCACATCATTGATGAATTTCATCGTGTTACTTTGGCTCATCCAAACATTGAATTCTCTTTGTACAACAATGGAAGCGAATTGTTTCATCTTCCTGTAAGCAATTATAGACAGCGCTTGGTCAATACCTTTGGCAGTAAAACCAATGAAAAATTAGTTCCTGTAGAAGAACAAACCGAAGTGCTTAAAATTTCAGGATTTGTGGTGAAACCTGAATTTGCTAAGAAAACTCGCGGCGAACAATTCTTTTTTGTAAATAACAGGTTTATAAAAAGTTCGTACTTAAATCATTCGGTTAATGCTGCCTTTGAAGGTTTGTTGCGACCTAATACACATGCTTCTTATTTTTTATACCTAACTGTAAATCCTAAGAGTATTGACATTAACATTCATCCAACAAAAACAGAAATTAAGTTTGATGATGAACATACCTTGTATGCTATTTTACGTTCTGCTGTAAAACATAGTTTGGGACAATTTAATATTGCTCCTGTTTTAGATTTTGAACACGACAACAATTTAGACACACCTTATAACTATCAGAAAAAAGTTGCTCAAACGCCAATGGTTGAAGTTGATAGAGCCTTTAATCCTTTTAGGGAAGAAAAACCTTCTGGAACTACAAAACCTGTTTATAAAAAGGAAAACACTAAAAGCTGGGAAAGTTTATATGTTGGTTTAGAATCAAAAAGTAATGGTGATTCTGAAGAATTTAGCGAAGTTCATTTTGAAAGTGAAGATGAAGTGTTGACCATGTTTAATGACGAAGCTAAAGATGCTCAAAAAACCTTTCAGCTTAAAAACAAATACATTATAAATACGATAAAATCGGGAATGTTGGTTATTGATCAGCATCGTGCGCACCAACGTATTTTGTATGAAGAGTTTTTGCAGCAAATTACTATTAAAGAAGGCATTAGTCAGCAATTATTATTTCCTATTGGGTTACAGTTTGATAAAGAAGAAATTAGGGTTTTAGAAACCTTAAAACCTCAGTTAGAACAAACAGGATTCATGTTCTCTAAGTTTGAAGAAGATGTTATAGAACTTCAAGGAGTTCCAACGTCTGTAACAAACAGTCAGGCTTCTTTTGTGCTTGAGCAGCTCATACATGACGCTCAGCATGAATTACCTGATAGTCATTTTAGCCAAACAGACATGTTGGCAAAATCATTGGCAAAATCATTGGCCATACGAACAGGACAGCAACTCACAAAGGAAGAACAAGAACATTTAGTGAATAAATTGTTTGCTTGTAAAGAACCTACCACAACACCAACTAATAAACCAACGTTTATAACCATGAATGTTGATGATTTAGATAAAAAATTCATGTAAAGTTATGATGAGGATTACAGATACAGTAAAGCACTTGCTAATCATAAATGTGATTATGTTTGTTGGAACAATGGCTATTGGTAATGGCGAATTGTTTTACAAATGGTTTGCTTTATATTTCCCTAAGAATGAATTGTTTCAGCCTTGGCAAGTTATCACGCACATGTTTATGCATGGTGGTTTTGCCCACATTTTGTTCAATATGTTTGCTTTATGGATGTTTGGCACAGCTGTAGAGCAGCAATTGGGAAGTAAAAAATTCTTATTCATTTATATTTCGGCTGGACTTGGAGCAGTTTTGTTTCAATTGGGTTATTACTACTTTAATTATTTGCCTTTACATGCCGATTTAATTGGATCAGGATTAACAAGTGATCAAATTATCCAGATGCTTTCATCAAACAAAGCTATTAGTGGAATTTCGCAAGCTCAATTTAATGATCTTCAACAATTGTTTCCTATTTACAATGCTTCCATGGTTGGAGCTTCTGGTTGTATTATGGGAATTTTGGCTGCTTTTGGTATGATGAATCCTGAGGCTAAATTGATGCTTATATTTTTACCAATACCAATTAAAGCCAAGTACTTTATTCCAGGGATTATCATCTTAGATATCATTTCGGCTTTAACTGGCCAATCATTCTTTAGTCCAAGTAATACAGCTTATATGGCTCACGTTGGTGGTGCACTAACTGGGTTCTTCATTATGTGGTATTGGCGAAAAACACAGTTCAATAAAAACCGATGGAATTAAATGACTTCGCTTACTCAAGATATTCAAGATAAGCTAAAACGACTTACTGCTTTTGAAAAGATAATAGCTATAAATGTCATTATTTTTTTTGTTGGTTGGCTTATTGCTGCTTTTAATGATGTGGCAAGAGCGTCAAGTTTAAACTGGCTAGAATTACCAAAGGAGTTTTCGGCATTGATTTTAAAACCTTGGAGCATCATAACCTATGGTTTTACGCATATCGAGTTGTGGCACTTGCTCATGAACATGCTGGTTTTGTACTTTGTTGGCCGTTCTTTCTCCAATTTATTTAATATAAAAACATCGCTTAATATTTACTTTTTAGGTATTATTTCGGGTGCCTTGGCTTATATGCTTGCCAATGCTTTATTTCCAGAATTTTTAGCGCATGCTGGCTCATTAGTTGGAGCATCTGCAGGAGTGAGAGCAACTTTAATTTTCTTATGCGCTTATATGCCTCATTATGAAATGCGATTAGGCTCATTGCGTTTTAAATTAATGTATGTTGGTTTTATAATGGTAGCATTAGATTTAGTTGGACTTTTTGGATTGAACTCTGGAGGAAATATTGCTCATTTGGGTGGTGATTTGTTGGGTTATTTTTACGCAACTCGTTTACGTCAAGGAACTGATATTGGTAAAGGTTTTGAAAAGATCATGGATGCATTTTTTGGTTTGTTTTCTTTTACAAAAAAATCAAAATTAAAAACAGTATATAGAAACAAAGCTAAAGTTGGAGGTTATACTAAAGGTGAATTTAATCAGTTTAATAACCAAAAGAAGATTGATGTTATTTTAGATAAAATAAGTAAAAGTGGTTATGAAAGTCTGACCAAGGAAGAAAAGGAATTTTTATTTAGAGCGGGAAAATGATAGGTGACAGATGACAGTTGACTGAAGATAGAAGTTGTTCAATACAAAATTTATCAAAGCTATGGAGAAGTTTAAATTTGAAAAATTACTTGTTTGGCAGAAAGCAATGGATTTGGGTGAAGATATGAACTTGTTAACGTCAAGCTTTCCTAAAAAAGAAGTGTACAATTTGTCATCACAATTAATGAGAGCTATTGATTCTGTTGCGTTGAATATTTCTGAAGGTGCAATTGGTCAAACTAATCCTGAGCAAAATAGATTTATTGGTTATGCAATTCGTTCTCTTGCAGAAACAGTAACTTGTTTACACAAAGCTAAACGAAGAGATTATATAAATCTTGAGGATTTTCAAAAACATTATGACGACTCGTTCCATTTGATGAATATGTTATTAGCCTTTAGAAATAAAATAAAATGAATCATTACGTCAATCATTGGTCATCTGTCATTGGTCTTCCGTCATCAATCATCCAACACAACAAATGAAAAAGCTAAGTTTTGTAAATAAGGTTATTTTTGCAGTCAATTCGCTCTTTGCGATGATGCTTCTTCTGTCTTATATACTTCCGTATGTGGCTCCAAATCGTTTTGCATTCCTTGCCGTTTTAAGTCTAGCTGTTCCTTTTTTAATACTCTCAAATATTCTGTTTTTGTTGTATTGGCTCATGAATGTGAAAAAGCAAGTACTGCTTTCATTGTTTGTATTGGTCATTGGTTTTAAACATGTTGGTTCCTTATATAAGTTTTCTAGTTCTAAAAATATTGAAGATGAGAACAACCTCTCTATAATGAACTATAATGTTCGTTTGTTTAATTTATACAATTGGATTCCAGGGAACAATGTTCAAAAAGACATTGTCGATTTTATAAAAAAAGAGTCACCAGATGTTATTAGTTTTCAAGAATACCATCCTCACGAGAACGTTGATTTGTCTTTTTACAAGTATAAATATGAAGAGTTGTCTGGGAAAAAAATTAAATATGGACGAGCTATTTTTTCAAAGTTTCCAATTGTAAAATCTGGCTCTATCGAGTTTCCGAATACAGCTAATAATGCCATTTATGCTGATATTGTAAAAGGCTCAGACACCATTAGGATATACAATGTGCATTTACAATCGTTACGTATTGATGCCAACAACGAAGAGCTGTCAACTGATAATTCTGAACGTTTGCTTAAACGAGCAAGCGAAACCTTTAAAATGCAGCAATTTCAATCGGAATTGTTCCTAATGCACAAAAAACAATCGCCACACAAAATGATTATTTGTGGCGACTTTAATAACACAGCTTATTCTTACGTTTACAAGGAAATTAAAGGCGATTTAGTGGATGCCTTTGGAGCTGCAGGCAATGGTTTTGGTAGAACGTTTGATTTTAAATATTTCCCAATTAGAATCGATTTTATCCTAGTTGATAAAGCTTTTAAAATCAACGGATTTAAGACGTACGACAAAAAGCTATCTGATCATTTTCCAATTCGTACTAAAGTTAGTTTACATTAACAGGCAATCTGCATAGTCAGCCAAAATATGTATGCAAAGTCCTAAACCAAAGAGTCTTGTCGCTTTAGGAATTAATAGCAATACATAAACTACAATAGCATAATAGGAGTGAAGTGGATGAAAATTGATACTACAGCGTGTTGGATCAAAAATAGGATTGGCAAGTAAATGATCTACATCGATAATAAAAGTAAGCATCATGACTAAAAACGCTAGTTTCCATTTCGATTTAAAAAAGAAGAATGCCACAAATAATGGCACTAAAATATGAATGCCATAATGTACAATAGGTTGTAACATTAGCTTAAAGTTTGAGCTTTTAAATAGGTTACTGCATTTGGACCTTCATTAAACAGCAAATCCAGAATACTTAAATTACCAATAAAGCCATGTTTGTCACTAAACACTTGAGTGTATGCTGCGAACTCATAAACTTTTTCTTTTCTAGCATTAGCCAAGTAGCGAAAATCATTGGTATTGTTAGGTTCTTTTTCAAAGACACTTGTTTTACTGTAGTCTATATCAAATTGTAGGCAATCGAAGATGGTTTCTAAGCACTTAAAATTAAAATCCATCAAGTTTTCTTGTTTAGTATGGAAAAGAGGAGCAAGGTCATGTTCGTAAAATTCAAAGAAAGGTGATGTACTGTAAGCGCTTAATAAGGATTTCCAGTGTAAGGTTTGCCATTTCTCATCATTATAAATTTTAATATCGCGATATAGTTGTCTGTTTTTCTGAGAAAAAACCACAGGAACGGTTAATGACAATTTTCCGTTGGCAGCATATATATTGGTTCGGTTTCTGTAGGTTTGTTTTTGGTACGAATCGTTAACTTCAAACACGAGTTTATTTGCCTTAACCATTGCAATGCAATGTGAAATACTAGGAAAATAGGTTGGATGAAGTAGTGTGTTCATTTACAGTGTACTGTCATTCCTACGAAGGCAGGAATCTATTTTATATCTTTTAAGTTAGGTGGATTC
>JAUIGO010000099.1 GCA_030429955.1 Bacteroidia bacterium | reverse complement strand
AATAAATTTTAATTGTGAATAAAATAACCATTCCTTATCTACCTTTATCCTTTCGAAGTTCGAAAATTCAGCGTGGGAAAGAAATCATCCCTAAAGGCTTGCAAATTACTAAATATAAGTTGCTTGGTAAAATATTTAATGTGTGTTTTTTACTATCCAAAAAGAACTTACTTTTGCAGCATGTCTAGAAGAAACAAAAAACAAGTATTCACCAAGGTCGAAGTCATTGATGCTGGAGCCAAAGGTAAAACCATCGCAAAAGCACCTGATGGCAAAGTCATCTTTTTATCTAATGCCATTCCTGGTGATGTGGTCGATGTTCAGACATTTAAAAAGCGAAAAGCCTATTACGAAGGCAAAGCAACAACATTTCACACCCTTTCAAAGAAGCGTACAGAGCCTGTTTGCGAGCATTTTGGCACTTGTGGTGGCTGTAAATGGCAAAACATGGCTTATGAGCACCAATTGTATTATAAACAAAAGGAAGTCACTAATAACCTCACACGAATTGGTCATATTGAATTACCTGAGGTCACTCCTATTTTAGGTTCTGCTCAAGAGTACTTTTATAGAAATAAAATGGAATTTTCATTTAGTGATAGCAGATGGTTAACTCTGAAAGAAATTCAATCTGATAAAGATTTAGGCGATAAAAATGCCTTAGGCTTTCACATTCCAGGCATGTGGGACAAAATCTTAGATGTTAAAAAATGTCACTTACAAGCTGATCCATCTAATGCGATTAGAAATGCAGTAAAAGCCTTTGCTATAGAGCATAACTTCGAGTTTTTCAATACCAGAAATCAGGAAGGTTTGCTAAGAACCTTAATGATTCGTACCTCATCTACTGGTGACATTATGGTGGTGGTACAGTTTTTTAAAGACGATAAAGAAAAGCGTGAATTATTGCTGAACCACTTAGCCGAAACGTTTCCTGAAATCACCTCGTTACAATACATCATTAACGAAAAAGCCAACGATACCATTTACGATCAAGACGTGATTTGTTATAAAGGTGAAGACCATATTTTTGAGGAAATGGAAAGCTTAAAGTTTAAAATAAACGCCAAGTCCTTTTACCAAACCAACTCAGACCAAGCTTATGAACTGTATAAAATTGCTAGAGATTTTGCAGGTTTAACAGGAAACGAATTGGTATACGATTTGTACACAGGAACTGGAACCATAGCACAATTTGTTGCCAAGCAAGCCAAAAAAGTTATTGGTGTTGAAGCTGTTCCTGATGCTATTACAGCTGCTAAGGAAAACGCACAATTAAATGGCATTGATAACGTTGCCTTTTATGTTGGTGATATGAAAAACGTGTTTAACGATAGTTTTATACAAACGCATGGAAAACCAGAGGTTATAATAACAGATCCTCCAAGAGATGGCATGCATAAAGACGTCGTTAATCAAATACTAAATATTTCACCAGAAAAAATAGTTTATGTAAGTTGCAACAGCGCAACCCAAGCCAGGGATTTAGCTTTGATGGATGCTGTTTATAAAGTCACTAAAACTCAGGCAGTCGATATGTTTCCACAGACACATCATGTTGAAAATGTTGTACTTTTGGAAAAGCGATAGATAATAATATGAAAAAAATAATAGCCTTACTTCTACTCTGTTTTGTAATTACCAATTGCGAAAAAGATGATATCTGCTCCTCGGATACTGGAACAACACCAAAACTTATTCTTAGATTTTATGACATTTCTGATGAAGATGAAACCAAACAAGTCCCAAATTTATTGGTTTATGGTTTAGATGATGCAAGTATTCCCGTACTTTTTGATCATATTGGCTCAACTGCTTCCAATACAGATTCCATAGCCATTCCGTTGCGAACAGATGGCAATGTAACACGTTTTGTATTGCATCAGGATTTTGAAAATGACGATTTTAATACAGGAAACATAGATATCATTACTGCCAATTACATAGGAGAAGAAATATACGTATCGCGTGCTTGTGGTTATAAAACCATTTATAACAATTTGGCGCTTGACGTAGAACTTGATACAGAAAATTGGGTGATTAATTCCGAGATTTTAAATGATAGAACCGTTAAAAATGAAACTACAGCTCATGTTAAAATATTCCATTAGCACCTTATGTCTTTTGCTAGTGTGTACAACAACATTAGCGCAAACTGATAGTATTCCTTCAGACTCTTTAAAGTACGCTCAAAAATATGGCTTGCGTTTAGGAGGTGATGTTAGCAAACTTGTAAGAACCTTTATTGATGACGACTATTCAGGATTTGAAATCAATGGCGATTACAGACTCACAAAAAACCTTTATGTTGCTGGCGAAATTGGCTTTGAAGAAAACACAACTTCTAACGATCAATTAAACTCAACAGCTAATGGCTCTTATTTTAAAGGAGGTATTGATTACAACATGTACAAAAACTGGTTTGGCATGGAAAACATGATTTATGCTGGTTTTCGTGTTGGAGCAGCTTCCTTTAAGCAAACCTTAAATAGCTATACCATTTACCAAACCAACCAAAGTTGGCCACCAACCACAGTAAATTCTGGTCAGGAGTTCTCTGGTTTAAATGCCATTTGGGGCGAACTCATTATTGGTATTAAGGCTGAAGTACTTAACAACATTTACGTTGGACTTAACGCTCAGCTTAAAGGCAGAATCACCGAAAAAGAACCAAACAACTTTGAAAACATCTACATTCCAGGGTTTGGAAGAACCTACGATAGCGGAAGTTTTGGTATTGGTTTTGGTTACAATATTTCTTACCTTATTCCTTTGTATAAAAAGGAATAAACCATGCACAAAGACGCCATAGCAGAACTGCTTGAAAAAAAGCACCAAACGCTTTTTAATTGGCTAGAAACTCAAGAACTTGAGAAATGGCAAACTGGTCCAAAAGGCAAATGGACTACAGGACAACAAGCGCTTCATTTATTGCAAAGCATAAAACCACTTAATGATGCCATGAGCATGCCCAAATTTGTGCTCAGATATAAGTTTGGCAAATCCAATCGTGAGGTACGAGAGTATGATGCCATTGTAAAACGCTACCAAGAAAAATTGGAAGGCGCAAAAGGCATGACCTTTGGTCCATCTCAAAATATGAGAGTACCCAATGATGAAGACAAGCACTACATACTAAACCGACTTAAAACCGAAAACAAAAAACTACAGCACAAAGTAAAAAAGTGGAAGGATAAAGACTTAGACAACCTGATTCTGCCACATCCTTTAATGGGAAAAATGCCTGTAAGAGAACTTGTGATGTGGACAGCCTATCACGTTGAGCATCATACCAAGCAACTTACTGAGCATTATTAACCAGCAACTCCAAATCTGCTAACAAACCAAGCTTAATTACGTAGAACTAAGTATAGTTTTTTTATTAAATATTGGCTAACTTCGTATCACATTGTGTATAAAATATTAAAGCTATTTCATATTCATAATAAGTTAGCAACAATTTGGAAATGATGCGTATTTGATGTACATTTACATCAAATAATTAAGTTATGTCAAGACAAAGTATATCGTTTACAAAGCCCAATGACGAATGGCTAAAAACCCAAGTGAAAAATAAAGAATACTCAAGCAAAAGCGAATTGGTTAATGACCTAATTAGACAAGCCCGAAAACAACAAGTTCAAATTGACTGGGTTCGAGCTAAACTGGAAAAAGCTGAAAAAAGTGGATTTACGGATGATAATAAAGAAACTATTTTAGCACAGTCAAAGTCCTTGTTAAATGGCTAAATACAAATTGACCAATGAGGCCAAAAATGACTTGATTCGTATTCACCATTATGGTATTGAAAAATTTGGCATGACTCAAGCAGACAAATATTTCGAATCGTTTTTTGAATATTTCAATATCATAGCTGAACAACCTTTTTCCTTTGAGTCTATAGATTATATTAGAAAAGGATATAGACGTTGCGTATGCGGAGTTGATAGTATTTATTATAAAATCAATAAAGACATAGTTGAAATAATGGCAATAGTGGGAAGGCAAGACTTAAATGAAAAACTATAATTAAATTTAAAAAACTGTTACCAAAAATGGCTATAAGCAATCGCTTGTTCTCGCCTACTTCTGAAAATCCTTGCGGATTTTCAGTTTGGTGTGTACTTGCAAAAGTTAAGTGCTAAACCACGCAACAAATCAAACACAAACCATTAAACGAAATCCAAAAATCACTTATACTCAATAATCAAATAAACAGACGTGCTATCACCAACGTTTAGCACTTGGTGTTGGGTAACCACATCCTTAGTCCATGAATAACCTGTTGGAAAGCTAGCCACACGAGTTCCTGTTGTATCTGTAATTTTAAAGGTGCCACCAACCAAGGCATATCCAAAATGAGGATTGTGGTAATGTTTTTCGTGTCCTACTCCTGGAGGAAACGAGCATCTTAACACACGTAGCTCGTCATTATCTTCAAGCACTTCGCATACTTTTTCGCCTTGCCAACCTGCTTCATAAGGGTCAGGTAAGTTGCTATTGGTTGCTTGTGCATCCATATCAGTAGACTTTTCAACAGAACTTG
>JAUIGO010000098.1 GCA_030429955.1 Bacteroidia bacterium | reverse complement strand
GCATGTACAATGTTGAAGATAGGAATTTAATTGGTCTTCCTGAAACACCTCGAGAGATTGCTGTGAAATTCAATTTGCTCATTAATAATGCTCCTATTTCATTCACCAAAGATGTGGTTTACAGATATTCAGAACCAGATAAAGGAGAACTTTACAGACCTTTTGAGGTCATTCCTGAAGCAGCTGTAAGCATTACTGAAAAAGTAATCATTTTTGAAAATGACAAACAACGCGATGTTCAGGTAAAAGTAAAAGCAGGAAAAAACAATCTTGAAGGTTATGTACAAATGGATTATCCAAAAGATTGGAATGTATATCCAGACAAACAAAAAATAACTTTATCCAATAAGGATGAAGAACAAACACTCACCTTCACAGTTATTCCTCCAAAAAATCAAAGTGAAGGCTACCTAACTCCAAAGGTTTATGTTGGTGATAAAGTCTACTCTAAAGAGCTTATTGAGATTGACTATAGTCATATTCCTTTTCAAACGGTTTTATTACCTAGCGAAAGTAAAATTGTAAGATTAGATATTAAAAAGAAAGGCGAAAACATTGCTTACATTGAAGGTGCTGGCGACGTAGTTCCAGAAAGTTTACAACAAATTGGTTACAACGTTGTAAAACTTAAACCTGAAGATATTACAGCAGAATCCCTTTCAAGATTTGACGCTGTAGTTGTTGGTATTCGCGCTTATAACATTGTTGACGAGTTGAAATTTAAGCAACAACTGCTTTTTGATTTTGTGGAGCAAGGAGGCAATATGATTGTGCAATACAACACAAGCAGAGGCATAAAAGTAGATAACATTGCTCCTTATGATTTAAAATTATCTAGAGATAGAGTTACAGACGAGAATGCCGAAGTCCGAATTATCAATCCAGATCACGAGTTGTTGAATTTACCAAATAAAATCACTCAAGACGATTTTAAGGGTTGGACCCAAGAACGTGGTTTATATTTTCCTGGTGAATGGAGTGACGAATTTACACCACTTATTTCTATCAATGATAAAGGCGAAACACCAAAAACAGGAAGCCTTTTGGTAGCAAAACATGGTAAAGGTCATTATATATACACAGGATTGAGCTTTTTTAGAGAATTTCCAGAAGGAGTCTCTGGAGCTTACAGACTGTTTGCAAATATGCTTTCAATTGGAAAAGAGAACATTAACTTAGACAAAAAAATAAACGATTAATATGAAAGAAAATCATAGATATCAAAAAGCGAGTTGGAATAATTGGTACACATTGGTATTGGTTGCTAATGCTATTTACATCATTATCTTCTATTTTCTAACTGCTACATTTTCTTAACATGAAATGCCTTAATCAATTCTTAAAAAAATCAATTATGACATATTTGGCATTACATCTTACCTTTAAAAACAATATAAACTAACAGATGAATCATTTTATAAAGCTTGAAACTTTAGATTGGACAATTTTATTGGTAACGCTCTTAACCATTGTTTTATATGGTACTTGGAAAACCAGAAAAAGCAAAGATGTGCAAGATTATTTAAAAGGAGGCAATACTTCAAAATGGTGGACTATTGGTTTATCTGTTATGGCAACTCAGGCTAGTGCCATTACCTTTCTCTCTACTCCAGGACAAGCTTATAATGACGGAATGGGATTTGTACAATTCTATTTTGGATTGCCAATCGCAATGGTAGTCATTTGCATGGTTTTCATTCCTTTGTATCATCGCTTAAAAGTATATACAGCTTATGAGTTTTTGGAAAACAGATTCGATTTAAAAACGAGAACGCTAACCGCCATTCTCTTTTTAATTCAACGAGGTCTGGCAGCAGGAATTACCATTTTTGCACCAGCTATTATTCTATCTGTTGTTTTAGGATGGAATTTATTGTTGCTGAATATCATCATCGGAATACTCGTTATTATCTACACAGTTTCTGGTGGAACAAAAGCCGTAAACGTAACGCAAAAACATCAAATGGTGGTTATTTTTACAGGAATGATTATTGCCTTTATCCTAATAGTAAACAAGCTTCCGGAAAATATTACTTTTACAAAAGCATTGGAAATTGCTGGAGCTAGTGGAAAAATGGACATCTTGGATTTTTCTTTTGACTTGAATAATCGCTATACCTTTTGGAGTGGTATCATTGGAGGCACATTTTTAATGCTGTCTTATTTTGGAACAGATCAAAGTCAGGTACAGCGTTACTTATCTGGAAAATCTGTTAAAGAAATGCAATTAGGCTTAATGTTTAACGGACTTTTAAAAGTGCCAATGCAGTTTTTCATTCTACTTGTAGGTGTTATGGTGTTTGTGTTTTATCAGTTCAACCAAGCTCCTGTTAACTTTAATCCATTAGCAACAGAAGTTGTTTTAAATTCTGAATATGCAGATGAATATAAAGTCTTGATTGATGAACAAACCAAGATTTTCAATGATAAGCAAACCATCATTTCAAATTATATCAATTCTGAAGATGAAAATGCTGCTAAATATATCGCGATGGCAAATGAAGCCAACGATGAATTAAGAAATGAAGCCAAGTTACTCATTGAAAAAGCAGCCGAAGCACAACAAATAAAAGTGGAAAGTAATGATAAAGACTACATGTTTATTACATTCATTCTTAACAATTTACCAAGAGGATTAATAGGTTTATTGTTAGCTGTTATTTTAAGCGCAGCCATGTCCAGTACTTCAAGTGAATTGAATGCCTTAGCATCAACTACCACCATAGATTTATATAAGCGAAATACATCAGAAAAATCGGAAGCCGAAATGGTGAAAGCTTCAAAATGGTTCACTTTAGGTTGGGGAATTTTAGCCATTGGAATAGCATGTGTAGCTAACCTTGCTGAAAATTTAATTCAGTTGGTTAATATTATTGGTTCCATTTTCTACGGAAATGTTTTAGGCATCTTCTTGCTCGCCTTCTTTGTGAAATTTATTAGAGGAAATGCTGTTTTTACAGCTGCTCTAATTACACAAGTTATTGTTATTGGCTTGTTCTTATTGAATGAATATGAGTTTATTAATTTACCTTTCTTGTGGCTTAATTTTGTAGGTTGTGTTATCGTAATGATTATTGCTATTCTAATACAATCGTTTAGTAACAATACTCCTGATGGTCAACTTACAAGTGGAGGTGAGATATAATTTTAAAACTTATTATAATAAAAAAGGCGCAACTTATGTTGCGCCTTTTTCTTTTTATAAACTCAAGTTATTTAACAACCACTCGTTTTACTGTACTAAATGTTCCGTTAAACACTTTAGCCATATAAACACCTGAAGCTTGATTTTTAAAATTAAGCTCTGTTGAATAGGAGCTACTATTTTTAGTCATATCATCCTTTAAAACCACTTGGCCTAAAGTATTATAAATTTCTACTTTTAAATCTCCAAAATTATATGAACTGTTTAGTTTCACCTCATAATTTGAATCAGTTGTTGGGTACACTAAAAGTTTAGCTTTGTTAAACTCATCATCTTCAATAGATAAATTAGGCTCTACAACAACAGTGTAATCTTCGGTTTCACCATAAGTAAAATCAATACAAGCATCAGCACTAGAAGGATCAGAATCTGTCCAACTTGATCTAGCACGCATTAAATGTGTGCCAGACAAATTATTGTCATTCGGGATCGTGAAACTTGTAGTATAAAGTGTTCCTGAAAGTGGAGCTGAGTAATCTGTAACTACCAATTCACTTGGTTCAAATACAAAATTATCATTGAAATCTATAAATATAGAAACTGTTTGATCGTCATAACCAGATTGAAATGACACACTAATTGGTGTGTTTAGCATAAGGTTAGTAGATTGTGCTGTAAAATCTCCATATCCATTTGGAGAACATCCTGATGGATTATTAATATCAACCATAGTAAACTGAACAAATCCATCACCAAAACTACAGTCAGCAGTTGGATTACATGACTGATGGATAATTTGCTCTGAATAAGCATCATTTGTATTGTCCTGATCTGTACCTAAACTTGTAGTTGCATCTACATCATGTGATCCTAATGCAGAAAAATCTCCTGTTTGGGTGAAATTATAAGTAGCTTGTTCTCCACCATTAATAGTTCCAGTATAAGTTTCAACCACTGGTGTTCCAGCATCAAGTGTATATGATACATCAAAATTAGACTGAGCATTTGCTCCATAATTTCGTATAACTATACTTACAGTTTCATTTCCTAAACCTTCTCCAGTAGTTGGCGAAGCTATATCTACTACTCCAACATCATTATTATATAAGTGTAATACATTTTTCTCAGATTCATCGTTATCAACAAACTCATCACCTGCCAAAGCAGTTTTAGCTTTAACTGAATAGGTTTGTCCTTGAGTGGACATGTTCAATGTTTGCGAGAATGTAAATACTGCTGAAGTGCCTGCAGATAAAGTTCCAGGATACGTTTCAGTAGCAACTAGGTTATCATCTAATCTCAATTCAATATCAAAATTACTTTGGTCAAGATTTCCAAAGTTTCTTACTCTAACCTGCACAGATTCTGCTGTACTTAAAATGCCATCTGTTGGAGTTATGATATCCACA
>JAUIGO010000043.1 GCA_030429955.1 Bacteroidia bacterium | reverse complement strand
CAGTTACTGTTTTCTCATTTCATTTATATGGCTCTATCTTTATATAAATATCCTTGAAAGCCTATAAAAGCATTTCTAATCGATTTTATATCTCCTAACTCACGTTTGGCATCTGCTATGGCTTTGTATTTTAATAGCAATAATGGTGAGAGTTTTGCATCATCCAATTCCTCTACGCCTTCTTTGACGTATTGGTCAAGGACAAAGTTTAAAAATTCCTGTTGTTTTGGGTTATAGTCTTTTAATTCTACTTTGGCTTTTGTGGCACGTTCCAGTCTTGGTATTAATTCTCTGTGATACGCTACATAGCTTAACACATCAAACAGGTCGCTGTCTTCGCCATGAATTAAGTTACGTAAATCTTCTAACTGTGCATTGGTATACCCTTTTTCACTTAATTCTTCAAGTAACTTTTTACGTGTGCTCGGTAAACTCCACAACTGTCGTAACTCGTCTTCGTCTTTAAAGAACTGTGGTAAATCGCCAAACAACTGTTGTATAAACTCGGTTGATGATATAGGTTGACCAGATGGACTCCAAAACGAGGTTCTTACCGTGGCATCTATTTCACGTGTTTTATTATCAGAAAGGGTGACTCTTATGATGCGTGTTGGTAGTTTATCACATACACAAGGGTAGTTATTACACTCCTCGCAATCTTCTGGTTCTGGTTTTTCACAAACACAAGGTTTCACCTCACATATTGGGCATACTCTAGGTTTACCTCCTGTGGTTGGTGGTTCTGGTTCTAGAGGTTCTCCATCCCATTCTGGGTCTTTAAAATGCTCATGTGCTCTCACAAAATCGAACAAGGTAAAGTAGTCTTTACCATCAAACAAGCGCGTACCTCTACCCACTATCTGTTTAAACTCAACCATAGAATCTACAGGACGCAACAATATAATATTTCTAATTTCTGGAGCATCAACACCAGTACTTAACTTTTGTGAGGTAGTTAATACAGTAGGAATACTTTTCTCGTTGTCCTGAAAATCCCTTAAATGTTCTTCGCCTCTTGTACCATCATCGGCAGTAACACGATGACAATAATTGGTATTTCTGCTTGAACTGTATTGGTTGATTAAATCTCGTATTAAAGCAGCATGTTTTTGTGTTGCGCAAAACACCAAAGATTTTTGGCTTTGATTGATAATTTCTAATACCTTTTTTACACGGTATTCCTCAACTTGTTGGATAATGATTTTTCGTCCGTAATCGCGATAGGTAAAGGTGTCGCCTACTTCGGCTTCGCCATCTACAATAATATCGTCTGAGGTTACTGTATATTCATCATAATTGGTTTGAATTTCTTTGACCTTAAACGGTGTTAAAAATCCATCATTTATACCATCTTTTAACTTATAACTATAAACAGGGTCACCAAAATAGTTATAGGTATCACCATTAACATCACGTTTAGGTGTTGCCGTTAAACCCAATTGTACTGCTGGCGAAAAGTAGTCCATAATAGCACGCCACGAACTCTCATCGCTTGCGCCACCTCTATGGCACTCATCAATAATTATAAAGTCGAAAAAGTCTTTTTCATACTGACCAAAATTAAAACTAGAGGCTTCATATACACTAACTGGTTCAGCTGCTGCTGGTAACTCTTGCTCTGTTTCTAGTTCACTTTCAGTTTTAGTATTGGTCATAAAGGTTTGGAAAATGGTAAAAAAGATACTCCCATTGGTAGGCACCTTCCCTTTCTTTTTAATTTCTGACGGACGAATACGTACTTTAATATTCTCGTCAATAGTGTCAAAGGCATTAAAAGCATTAAAGGCTTGGTCTGCCAATATATTACGGTCTGCGAGAAACAAAATACGTGGACTTCTTGTACCATCACGTTTTAAATTCCATTTAGCATGAAAAAGTTTCCATGCAATTTGAAATGCTATGGCTGTTTTACCTGTACCTGTAGCAAGGGTTAACAGGATTCTGTCTTTTTTCTCTGCAACAGCTTCCAATACTTTAGCAATGGCATTTTGTTGGTAGTAGCGTGGTTGCCACGTACCACCTCTATCTTCAAAAGGAATAGCGAACAAACGTTCTTTCCAATTGGCTATTTCAACTTTATAGTCTTCTTTAGGTGTTGGATAGCACATTTCCCAAAGCTCGTCTGGTGTAGGGAATTTGGACACATCGCCTTCAGTGCCTTCTTGCACATCCATACCATATATCCTCAACCCATTGGTAGCGTAAGTAAACCTGATGTTTAAGCGCTCTGCATACTCTTTAGCCTGTGCCGCACCATTTGTATAATAGTCGTCTCTGGGTTTGGCTTCTACCAAACCAATGCGCCTGTTTTTGTACTCCAATACATAATCGGCAAACAAGGGTTTACTGCGCCTCCCTTGACCAATAAGGCGCCCTTTGGTAATAGGAAACTCTAAACGGAGCTTACTGCCTTCCACAACATCCCAACCTGCCGCTTGTAGTGCAGGTGTAATAAGGTCGTGTTTGGTTTGTGCTTCGTTCATTAATTAAATGTAGTTATTTTTTTGAATAGCTTGCCATAGGTTCTGCCACTTGTTTTAGGGGTATGGTGTCTTCGTTATAAGTTAACTCACCTGCAAAGGCTTTTTGTAAGATGGATTTTTTGAGGACTTCGAGGTTGGTTAGTTTTTGACTATAAGTGGATTCTAATTGAATTGTTTGCTCAACAATATTATCAAGAATAACCACTATTTGTTTTTGTTTTTCAATGTCAGGAAATGGAAAGTATTGTTTTTGAAAAGTGCCTAAATTAATATTGTCTTGGGCACTACCTTTTCCTAATTCTTGCAATTTACTTTTTAGGAATAGAAGTGAATAATATGTGTAATTTGAATCTGCTTTATTTGGGTCAACAACTAAACCAATCATACTATCAGGAAAACAACTGTCAAAATCAAGTATTGCTGTTTCAGCAATATTTGCAGCTATTGTTATACAGATAGTTCCTTTTGGCCATAATTTGCTTTGTGCTAAACCAACCTCATTATAAGTCTGCGTAAATGTTTTTAATACTTTGTCTGTATTTCTTATATCTCCTGTTTGAACAAAAGGGTATTTACCACCAAATAACTTCTTGTCATTTCTTGGTCTATTTTTAGATTTTCCTCTTCCAAAGTCAATTGCTATTTCTTTAAGTGTTTTTTCCTCCCAACCCTCACCTTTTTGGCTAAAAATGGTATTAAGTTTAGATTGAAACAGCTCTTTAGCGTTTTCTATGTTTTTTTCAATGTTGGCTTTGGCTTGGTCTATGGCTAAAAAAGCTTTATCGAGTATGGCTACGATTTGTTTTTGTTCGTCAGTTGATATTGGATATGAAATATTAACCGGAATTAGAGACTTTCGAGTTATTTGGGGTTGTGCCGCACCTGTGATAACCTTAGATAAATTTACAAATCCTCGAAACATATATTCAAGAAAACGACTATGTATCGCAGCCTTTGGTTTTACAACCATTGCATTACCATTTATCCAAGAAAAAGGTTCAGATACGTTAACTGCTCCACAGGTCGCTCCTCGGCACGTAATCAATAGTTGTGATTCTTTATGGTTGAATTGGTTATACCTGCCAATAATACCATTTGCACCAAAAACAGGGTATTCTCCATCAACTATCATTTCTTTTTTTGAAATGGTCTTTGGTTGATACATTTCACAAGTTTCTCCTAAAGTACTATTTATCCAACCTTCCTTCATATCAGCTCTTTAATTTGGTTAAGAATTGAGTTTGTTTCTTCATCCAAGCTTTCCATTTCAGCTAAAATTACTTCTGGACTACGTAAAGGTGCTTCTTCGGGTGCATTTGGGTTTTTTGGGGAGAGGTCAAGGGTGTTTTCATCAAGGTCGTTAACGTTAAATAGCCACGAGTTTTCGGTTTCCAAGTGAGACCTCTCGTCTCTCGACTGCGCTCGAGATGACGTGCTTAGGGTGATAAACTCTTCCATGTCCTTATCGTTTAAAGGATTGGTTTTACCCATGTTTCTGCCAGCATCTAATTGATAATACCATATGTTTTTAGTAGGTTCGCCCTTGGTAAAAAAGAGCACAACGGTTTTAACGCCTGCACCTGTAAAGGTACCTGCTGGCATATCTAAAATGGTATGTAGGTTGCAACTCTCTAGCAAGTGCTTGCGTAAAGACACCGAAGCGTTATCGGTATTGCTTAAAAAGGTGTTTTTAATAACTATGGCTGCACGACCTCCTGTTTTTAGGCTTTTGATAAAATGCTGTAAAAAGAGTGATGCGGTTTCGCTAGTTTTAACATCAAAGTTTTGCTGTACTTCTTTACGCTCTTTACCGCCAAAAGGTGGGTTAGCCAATATAACGTGATGCCTGTTTTTTTCTTGTATGTCGCGTATGTTTTCGCCCAAAGTATTGGTATGGATAATGTTTGGTGCTTCAATGCCATGGAGTATCATGTTCATAATACCAATCACATAGGCTAAGGGCTTTTTCTCTTTACCGTAAAAGGTGTCTTCTTGCAGTCGCCTTAGGTTATCTGTAGTGAGGTTCATGTTTGCCAACATATAATCGTAAGCCTCACATAAAAAGCCTGCGCTACCACAAGCACCATCATACACCGTTTCGCCAATAACTGGGTTAATCACTTGTATCATTGCCCTAATGAGTGGACGTGGTGTGTAGTACTCGCCACCATTACGCCCAGCATTACCCATGTTTTTAATTTTGCTTTCGTAGAGATGGCTTAACTCGTGCTTGTCTTTAGACGACCTAAAGGTCATACTATCGGCATACTCCAGCACTTCTCTTAAGCTATAGCCAGACTTTATTTTGTTGAATATCTCGCCAAATATCTCACCTATTTTATACTCTATGGTTTTAGGGTTTTCGGTGGTCTTTTTAAAATTGGCTAGGTATGGGAATAGCTTGGTTTCGACAAACTGTACCAGTTCTGGTCCGTTTAAGGCTTTATGGTGGTCTAGTTCGCCTTTGCTGTTTTTAGGCATTGCCCAATTAGCCCAACGGTACTCCTCATCTAAAATAAACTGGTAGTCTTCGCCTTTAAGCTCGGCTTCGTCTGCTTTGTCTAACTCTAATTGGTCTAGGTAACGTAAGAACATAACCCATGAGGATTGCTCTATATAATCTAACTCTGTGCTTAACTCTCTACGGAGTACGTCGTCTATATTTTTAAAAGTTTGTTCGAACATGTATTGTTAGGCTGTTTTTTAAGTGTGTTGTAAAAATAAAAATTAAAACAAGAGTATGCTACAACTTGTGTTATAAAATAGTTGCTAAAAGGGAGAGGTTAAATATAGGGAATAAAGTTGGAAGTTGGGAGCACGGAGCTTGAAGTTGGGAGTGCGGAGTTGGGAGTGCGGTATTGGAAGCACGGAGATTGAAGTTGGAAGCACGAAGCTTGAAGTTGGGAGCACGAAGCACGAAGCACGAAGCACGAAACTTGGAATTGGGAGTGTAGCGTTTGAGACCACCTCGTCTTTGATAAGGAGGAGAATTTGATGGTGTTGTGAGATTGCTTCTTCGAGTTTGCCGCGTCCTTCGTCCTCGCAACTTAGCCTCGCAATGACGTGGGGTTGGTGTTATTTACTAAATAAATATTACCGTCATTGCGAATGGAATGAAGCAATCTGTCTATTTTTAGTTACTATTTCATGAGATTACTTCGTTGCTACGCACCTCGCAATAACGTTGCCTTTTTATTTTCCAATACAGAAATTGGCAAAAATGTTTCCTAAAAGGTCATCGCTAGTGATTTCGCCTGTTATTTCCCCAAAATGATATAAGGCCTGACGAATATCGATAGCCAGCAAATCACCCGAAAGATTATGATCCATCCCATGCTGTACTTTCTGTATCTCTGCTAAGGCTTTTAATAAGGCATCATAGTGTCTTGAATTGGTCACAATGGTTTCGTTGTTTCGCAATGCGCCTGTGTTTATTAAGCTTAGCAGCTTATCGGTTAATTGCTCTACACCAAAGCCTGTTTTGGCCGAAAGCAAAATAGCCTGAGGGAGGTTGCTTGTAAGTGTTGCCAATTGTATATCATCTAATTTGTCAATTTTATTGGCAATAATAATGAGTGGTTTTTGTGGATGTCTGTTCCTGATTTTTTCAATTTCTACCAGAACAATGCCCAAATTAGCAATTGTGGTTGCTGCATCAAACAAATAAATCACCACTTGCGACTGGTCAATTTTCTCAAAGGTTTTTTTAATACCAATACTTTCAACCACATCTTTGGTGTCTCTAATACCTGCCGTATCTATAAACCGAAAGCCAATACCTCCAATGCTTAGTTCGTCTTCAATAGCATCTCTGGTGGTTCCTGCTATATCGCTCACAATGGCTTTGTCTTCATTTAACAAGGCATTTAACAGTGTAGATTTTCCAACGTTGGGTTCACCAACAATAGCAACTGGAATACCATTTTTAATCACATTACCTACGGCAAACGAATCTATCAAATGCTTCAACACTTTTGTGATGCGCTCTATCAAACTCTTAAACTGTGCTCTATTGGCAAACTCTACATCTTCTTCAGCAAAATCCAACTCCAACTCAATCAGTGACGCAAAATTCATAAGTTCATCACGCAATGCCTTTATTTCGTTACTAAAACCACCACGCATTTGCTGCATGGCGACTTGGTGTGAGGCTTCATTATCGCTCGCAATCAAATCGGCAACGGCTTCGGCTTGGCTCAAATCCAGTTTTCCATTCAAAAAAGCCCTCAAGGTAAATTCTCCAGGATTGGCAACACGACAACCTGCTCTTAAAAACAATTGAATGATCTCCTGCTGTATAAAAGGACTGCCATGGCAAGAAACTTCAACAACATTTTCGCCTGTATAGGAATTGGGGTTTTTAAAAACGGAGACCAAAACCTCATCTAGTGCTTTCCCATCCTTTAAAATATGCCCTAAATGGATGGTATGCGTTTTCTGGTCAACTAGCTTTTTATGGCTAACCGACTTAAAATGTGCATCACACATCGTGATGGCATCTTTTCCGGATAGTCTAATTACAGCAATTGCTCCAGAACCTGAAGCTGTTGCCAAAGCGATGATACAATCGTCATGAACCATAAAACATGTTTTGGCAAAAGTAGCAAAAATGAAAGTTTAACAGAACCCTAACAGCTTATTTCGAGCGTTAATCATATTTTTTTGCTCAAAAAATGTAATATCACTTATATTTGCAGCTAAATTAACCTAGTTATGAAAAAGTTTGTACTTCTATTATCTGTTATTGCTTTGTTTGTTTCTTGCGAAAAGAAAGAACCATTACCACCTAATACTTACAAAATAAACGTATCGGCTCCAGGAGTTTTAAACGGCCTACGTGCACACATTAAAATTATAGATGAACGTAGACAGGAAATTGAAATAGATACTGCCATGGTGGTTAACGAGCAATTTACCTTCACTGGGAAAGTAAACAGTGCTGCCATAAGAATACTTTCTGTAAATGGTGTACAAGGTAGTTTGGCGTTTGTATTGGAACCAGGTGAAATTGACATTGAACTTTATAAAGATAGCATACAATATTCTAAAATTGAAGGCTCAAAAAACAATGATGCCTTTAACGAATACAAAAAGAACTTTAGAAAAATTAATGAAGCGCATGCGAAAGCTAGAAATGAAAGAAATGCTGCCAATCAAACAAGTGGACAAGCTGAACTTTTTGAAGCGAAAGGTGCTGAAATGAAGCAACTTGCAAAAAAACGAGCTGACTATCCGCATGACTTTATTGACGAAAACCCTGATTTAGATATTTCTTTACTTATTTTGGAAACGCAAATGCTAGGATCTAACCAAGAGCTTGATCGTTTTAAAAGCAACATTGCCGCATTGCAGGATGTGATAAACAAAAATGCAGCAAATAAATTTATTGGTCAAAAACTCAACGCCTTTGTTGCTTATAAAGAATCTGAAGCAAGATTGGACATTGGCAAAAAAGCACCAGAATTTAAATCTCCTGACCCTAATGGCGAATTAATTGCCTTAGAAGATATAAGAGGAAAAGCAACAATTATAGATTTCTGGGCTGCTTGGTGTGGTCCTTGTAGAAGGGAAAACCCTAACATTGTAAGGATTTATGAAAAATATCACGATAAAGGCTTAGAAATTATTGGTGTGTCATTAGATGGTAGAAGCAATCAGTCCAATCCTAAAGAGCAATGGCTTAAAGCTATTGAAGATGATGGTTTGCCTTGGCATCACGTATCAAGCCTTATGTACTTTAGAGATCCTGTGGCTGAACTTTACAATATCAATGCCATTCCTGCGACCTTTGTTTTAGACGAAAACGGTATTATAGTTGGTAAAAAATTAAGAGGTCAAGCTCTTGAAAATAAAATTGCAGAGCTTTTAGATTAACTTAAAGCTCTAAATTTTTCCGGTTTTACGCATTACATACAACAAGACAATTGGTACTGCCAGTAAACCTACCATAAGCAGGTTTTCTTTAAACAACCATGGTGCTAAAACAAGCGTTAATAAATAACCACCTATGGCACCTCCAAAGTGGGCATCATGGCCAATATTACCTATACGGTTTTTCATACCATAAATAGAGTACAACAAATAACCTATTCCAAAAATATAAGCTGGAATGGCTATAGGTATAAACATCATGTATAATTTCATATCAGGATTGAGCAAAATAGCAGAATACAAAACACCTGTAACCGCACCACTGGCTCCAACTGCACTGTAATGGTATTCGTTTTTATGAAAATAAAACGACAATAAATTACCTACAATAAGACTTCCAAAATAGACCAATAAAAAATTGACAGAGCCTAAGTAACCAATCACCTCATCGGCAAAAAAGTATAAAGTAAACATATTGAAAAACAGATGCATTTCATCAACATGCAGAAAACCAGAAGCAATCATTCGTATTTGTTCGCCGCGTCTAATGCCTCCAATATTGAACTTGTGCTTTTCAAAAAAAGAAAAATCATTGAATCCTTTCAGTGAAACGATAATGTTGATTCCTATAATTAAAATGGTTACTAAATCTAAATTGCCCATAAACTGTAAACGTTAAAAATTAAATATAGCATATATTTGCAATTGCAAATCTAAAACTAAATAATGCAATTTTTAGCTTACGTTATTATTTATCCATTTTTATGGCTTATTTCTATACTTCCGTTTCGTTTGCTTTATGCATTTTCTGATGGTTTGTTCATTTTAGCCTACCACATTATTGGCTATAGAAAAAACGTGGTGAAAGCCAATTTAAGACTCGTATTTCCTGAAAAATCAGAAGCAGAAATAAAGAACATTACCAAAAAATTCTATCATCATTTGTGCGACATGATTTTGGAGTCCGTAAAATCATTGACCATTTCTGAAGCCACCATGAAAAAGCGCTTTACCTTTACCAATGTTGAAGAATTAAAACAATTTGAAGATTACAATAAAAGTGTTGTACTCATGTGTGGTCACTATGCTAATTTTGAATGGATTTTTATACTACAACGTTATGTGAATTTTAAAGGCTATGCCATTTACAAACGTCTTGCCAATAAATATTTTGACAGATTGGTAAAACGTATTAGAGCACGATATAACAGTTATTTAATTACCACCAAAGAATCTATCCCAACCTTAGTGAAAGCTAAACAAGATGGTGAATTGACTATGAATGGTTTTGCCTCAGACCAATCGCCAAAAGTGTACAAAACCTTCCATTGGGCCAATTTCATGGGAATTAAAGTACCTGTGCATACTGGTGCCGAAATGCTAGCCAAAAAACTGGATATGGCTGTGGTGTTTTTTGGAGTGAAAAAAGTAAAGCGTGGCTATTATGAAACGACCTTTACAACACTGGCTAAAAACGCTAATGACTTTGAAAATTACCAAATTACCGAAGCGTTTTTAAAGTTGGTTGAAAAACAAATCTACGAAGCTCCAGAGTATTACTTATGGACACACAAACGCTGGAAACACAAAGACAGTGTTCCGGAGAAGTTTCAATAATTAAAGCTTAAACCAATTGTTTATGGCTTGATCTCTTTTGCTGGCTTTAAACGTTTTGTGAACAAACTCATTGGTATGCCTATCGTAATCATAGTCCTTAGCCCACTCTTTATGGTTTTTAGCTAGGTCTAAAATGCTTTCACAAACAAATTCTATCTCTTCGCTACTCGTAGTCGGATGAATGGACATACGGATCCAACCAGGTTTTCGTGCTAAGTCTCCAATAGAAATTTCACTGGTCAATTCATTGGATGTTGCCTGATCCACATGCAACAAAAAGTGACCATAGGTACCTGCACAGCTACAACCACCTCTGGTTTGAATGCCAAATCGGTCATTGAGTAGTTTCACACCCAAATTATAATGCAAATCATCAATATAAAACGAAATCACTCCCAATCGGTCAGTGTGCTGAGGCGCCAAAATATTAATATTAGGCACATCACCCAACATCTTAAAAACATGCTCTAGGATTTCATGCTCGCGTTCCAACATTTGCTTGACTCCCATTTGCTCTTTCAGCTTAATCGCTAAAGCCGTTTTAATGGTTTGCAAAAATCCTGGTGTACCACCATCTTCCCTATCTTCAATATTATCAAAATACTTGTGTTCGCCCCAAGGGTTGGTCCAACTTACGGTACCTCCTCCTGGACAGTCAGGAATCATATTGTGATACAGTTTTTTGTTGAATAGTAACACACCACTGGTTCCTGGTCCTCCCAAAAATTTATGTGGTGAAAAGAAAATAGCATCCAAATAAGCGTCTTCATCTTCTGGGTGCATGTCGATATCTACATAAGGAGCAGCACAGGCAAAGTCCACAAAACAAACACCTCCATGCTGATGCATGACTTTGGCTATCTCGTGATGTGGTGTTTGTATACCAGTCACGTTTGAACCTCCCGTGACAGAAGCAATTTTAAGTGGCCTGTCTTTATATTGCTCTAAAAGCGCTTTTAAATTATCCATACAAAACAAGCCTTCAGGACATGGTGGAATCACTTCAACTTTAGCCATAGTCTCCAACCATGATGTTTGGTTAGAATGATGCTCCATGTGTGTAATAAACACTACAGGTTTAATCTCATCAGGAATATTAGTGTACTTGGCTAAGTTTTCAGGTACTTTCAGTCCGAGAATGCGCTGAAACTTATTTACAACACCTGTCATTCCAGTTCCAGAAACAATCAACACATCATCCTCGTTGCAATTCACATGTTTTTTAATAATGTGTTTTGCTTTGTGATATGCCATCGTCATGGCTGTTCCAGATTCAGTCGTTTCGGTATGCGTGTTGGCCACATAAGGTCCAAAATCATGTAGCATTTTTTCTTCAATAGGTCGATACAAACGTCCAGAAGCAGTCCAATCTGTATACACCATTTTTTGGGTTCCGTAAGGGGATTCAAATTCCAAATCAACGCCAAGAATATTATCTCTAAACGGTTTGAAATAACGTTCTAATTCTGACTTATGCGATGTTTTTATTGCTGTAGTGATCATCTTCTTCGTATTAACTGACTTTAAATTTACTAAATATTGGCCACTTCTTTAATCTCTGCAATTATCTTATCTGCTAATGCATCGGCTTCTTGTTGCGATTTGGCTTCTGTATAAATTCTAATAATAGGCTCTGTATTACTTTTTCTAAGGTGAACCCAGTTTTCGGCAAAGTCAATTTTCACACCATCAATAGTTGTAATCTCTTCATTGGCATAACGATTCTTCATCGCTTCTAATATAGCATCGACATCTAAAGTTGGTGTTAATTCAATTTTCTTCTTACTCATAAAATAGGAAGGATAGCTCGCTCTTAATTCACTTACAGACATTTTTTTCTCTGCCAACAAACTCAAAAATAAAGCTACTCCAACTAAGGCGTCACGTCCATAATGCAATTCTGGATAAATGATACCTCCATTACCTTCGCCTCCAATGATGGCCTTGTTCTTTTTCATCAGTTCTACCACATTCACCTCACCAACAGCGCTTGCTTCATAGGTTTGCCCATGAGATTCTGTAACATCTCGCAATGCTCTTGACGAACTCATATTACTCACAGTTGGTCCAGGTGTTTTACTCAGCACATAATCTGCACATGCCACCAAAGTGTACTCTTCACCAAACATTTCGCCATCTTCACAAACAAAGGCCAAACGATCCACATCTGGATCAACGACAATACCAAAATCGGCATGTTCTTTAACCACTAGTTGTGACAAATCGGTTAAGTGTTCTTTTAGTGGCTCTGGATTGTGTGGAAATTGTCCGTTTGGTGTGCAATATAATTTTACAGCATGAACACCCAAACGCTCTAATAATCTCGGGATAGCAATACCTCCTGTTGAATTGACACCATCAACAACCACTTTAAAATTGGCGTTTTCTATGGCTTTTTTATTGACTAATGGCAGATTCAATACCTCATCAATATGCATCTCTATATAGGCTTCGTTTTTGGTGATTTTACCTAAACTATCTACATCTGCAAACTGCATATTGTCAGACTCTGCAATATCTAAAATAAGCTGACCTTCTTTTCCACTTAAAAATTCGCCTTTTGCATTCAGTAATTTTAAGGCATTCCATTGTTTCGGATTGTGGCTTGCAGTTAAGATAATACCTCCATCAGCATGTTCCATAGGTACTGCAACCTCAACCGTTGGTGTTGTAGACAAGCCTAAATCAATCACATGAATACCAAGACCAACCAGTGTATGCATTACCAAATTCTGAATCATCTCTCCTGAAATCCTTGCATCTCGTCCAACAACAACTCTATAATTGTCTTTGTTGCGTTGTTGTTTGAGCCAAGTGCCATAAGCTGATGCGAATTTTACAGCATCAATTGGTGTAAGATTATCACCAACGTTTCCGCCTATGGTACCTCTTATTCCTGATATTGATTTTATGAGTGTCATTCTCTAAATTTTTGTTTTAATTGTAAAAAATACGATTCAAAATATGTGTACGAAAAATGTGCAAATAGAATCGTTATTGCAAAGGTTAAAATATTGATCAATAAAACAACTAAAGTATCTTGTAATTTACTAACAAACTCCATTTTTAAAAATAGAAAAACCACAAAGTTTAACGCAATAGCGTGAAACATATAAATACCATAAGAAATTGTTCCGAAGTAATTGATGGTTTTATGCTTTATCTCTATACCACAATTATTATGTGCCAACGTATGAATAAATAGAGAAAAAAGAACGCTCGTTACTAAATTCTGTAACCAACTTGTTTCAAATAAAAGCATATCGGTTGTAAAATACAGAATTGTTAAAATTACAATTAAAAGCGGAAATAATACGGACTGCTTTAAAAACTCTAGATATAGTTTTATTTCTAAAATCGCAGTAATACCTCCAACAAATACTAAAAAGTAAACTAATTTGTAGCGTTTCAAAAACTCAAATCCATTAGTATGAAAAACAACAAAATACAAAACTGTTAATAAAACAAGTACTGCAAAAATGCGCTTAGGTTTTATAAAAAACATCAACGGCGCTATTAAGAGGTAAAACTGTTCTTCAATACCAATAGACCAAAGAATCTCTAAAATACCTCCTGGCTCATACAAACTTCCAAAAACATTTGGCATAAAGAAAACACATAAAAGGATGCCTTCAACTAAGTCATAATTATTTTCAAAAGGAATGCCAAGTATTGGTAAAATCAATTGATAAAATACAAAACCAAAAGCCACAATAAGATAGTATAAAGGAAAAATTCTCAAAATACGCCGCATATAAAACTTCTTAATAGAAAAAACGCCTCTTAACTTTTCGTTATAAATCAGCCTAATAATCAAAAAACCACTCAGCACAAAAAACATATAGACAGCTTCAATACCTCTATGAAATATTGGCAAATCATCAAAGTAAGGAAGACCTTGATTTCTACTCAACTGCGGCAAGTGAAACATGAGTACAAGTGTAGCCAAGACAAATCGCAATACATCTAAATTTGGAAGCCTCTTCAATTCTTGTTTTTAAGAGCTAAAAATACATATATTTATTGAATGAATTTTTTAGCGCATATTTATCTTTCTGGAGACAATGAATTAGTGACCATTGGCAACTTTATGGCTGATGGTATCAAAGGAAAAAAATACAAAAAATATCCAAAGGAAATTCAAATAGGCATCCTGCTGCATCGCGAAATAGATACTTTTACTGATGCACACAAAACCGTAAGAAAAAGCACGAAGCGATTACACAAAAAATACAGCCATTATTCTGGTGTGATTGTCGATATACTTTACGACCATTTCTTGGCTAAAAACTGGGATAAATACTGTGATGTACCACTCGATATTTATTGCGAGAGGTTTTACGATTCACTAGAAGACCATTTTGACATCTTGCCTGAGCGCATAAAACGTATGATGCCATACATGATTGCCGATAATTGGCTCCTAAGCTATGCTACTATTGAAGGAATTCAAAAGGTGCTAGAAGGCATGAACAGACGAACCAAGAATCGCTCAAAAATGAACCTTGCAGTCAATGAGCTGGAAGATTTTTACAAAGAATTTGAGTCGGAATTCACAATCTTCTTTGACGAGCTCATTCAATTTTCAAAAAACAAACTAAAACTATTATCTTCACAACCATAAACATTTTATTCAAATGAAAAAGTTCGTACTCATTGTATGTGTTCTTACAGCCTTTATCTCTTGCAAAAAAACACAAGAAAAACCCTTAGTTGATGAATCTAAAAGAGGCCTTATTGTAGACCATGGCATGGTGGTTTCGGCACGTGCTGAAGCTTCCAAAATTGGAGCTGCCATTTTAGAAAAAGGCGGCAATGCCTTTGACGCTATGGTTGCTACAGAATTGGCGCTGAATGTGGCTTATCCGTATGCTGGAAGTATTGGTGGTGGTGGTTTTATGGTGTATAGACTGAACAATGGTGAAGTCGGCTCTCTTGATTACAGAGAAAAAGCACCTTTGGCTGCCAGTCGTGATATGTACTTAGATGAAAATGGTGAGGTTATTCCTGACATGAGTACGCTTGGTGCTATGGCTGTTGGTGTTCCTGGTGGTGTTGCTGGACTGTTTGCCGCTCATGAAAAATTTGGAACGCTCCCAATGGCAGACCTCATTCAACCAGTAATTGAATTGGCTAAAAATGGCGTGGTTGTGACTAAAAAACAAGACGAAAGAATAAAACATTACCAACCTAATTTTCCAAAGGCAAATAAAGATTCCATCCTATTTGATAGAGCTTGGAAAGAAAACGATACCATTAAATATCCTGAACTTGCTGAAACTTTAACACGCATCATGAACAATGGACGTGACGAATTTTACAAAGGTGAAACAGCCCAGCGTTTTGTACAATTTATGAAAGATAATGGTGGCATTATCACTGAAGAAGATTTAGCAAAATATGAAGCTAAATGGAGAGACCCAATCACGTTTGAGTATGACGATTTAAAAATCATTTCCATGTCACCACCTTCTAGTGGAGGCATTTGCTTAGCGCAAATTCTTAAAATGGTCGAACCTTATGACCTTGATAAATTAGGACATAACTCTATAAAAACCATTCAGGTACTAACCGAAGCTGAACGTCGCGCTTATGCAGATAGAAGTTTTTATTTAGGCGATCCGGATTTTGTTGACAACCCAATTGATGCGCTTATGGAAAGTGAGTATTTAAAAGAACGTATGTCGTCATTCTCGTTTGAGACGCCAACCAAATCTAGCGATGTCACTCATGGTGAAGTCATGGCCTTGGAAAGCATGGAAACCACACACTACTCCATTGTAGACCAATTTGGCAATGCCATTGCAGTAACTGTAACACTTAATGGTGCTTATGGCTCTAAGCTGTATAATGATGATTTAGGATTTTTCCTAAATAATGAAATGGACGATTTTAGTAGCAAACCAGGTACTCCAAATATGTTTGGTTTAATTGGTGGCGAAGCCAACAGTATTTTACCTGAAAAGCGCATGCTTAGCTCAATGACACCAACCATTGTTGAAAAAGATGGAGAATTATTAATGAGTGTTGGTACTCCAGGAGGCTCAACCATAATTACTTCAGTATTGCAAACCATTTTGAATATTCATGAGTTTAATATGACTGCTCAACAAGCGGTTGATGCACCACGTTTTCACCACCAATGGTTACCAGATGTGGTGATGTTTGAACCGAATATGTTTGACGATAGTCTGATTAAAGCCATTGAAGATCTTGGGTACGAAACTGTTGTGAGGGAAAACGTCATTACTGGAAAAGTCAATGCCATTTTAAAGTTACCTGATGGTAAACTTGAAGGTGGTGCAGACCATAGAGGTGATGATACTGCAGCTGGTCATTAACAATTCCTGCGAAAGCAGGAATCTCATTAATAAAACAAATAAGTAAATGTCAGTCCTACAATGTCAGGCTGAGCGAGTCAAAGTATCGAAGTGTATTAGAAATCAGCTTAAAAATACAAGTGTTCACAAAAGATCTTAAAACAGCCTTCAAAGCCAATTCTAATCCAGAATTTGCTGCTCAAATGAAAGCCTATTTGCGCGACAAGTTTGAATTTTATGGCATTAAGACCAAGCTGAGAAGAGACTTACTTAAAGCATCAGTTGCAAACTATAAAGATGACATCAACAACGATATTAGAGTTATTTCTAAAGAACTTTTCAACTCGTCTTACAGAGAACTTCATCATTGTGGTGTGGAGTTATTTGAAAAACAGCTTAGAAAGAAATACAACAAAGACGATATCCATCAAATCGAATTCTTTATCACTACCAACTCCTGGTGGGACACAGTCGATTTTATAGCCAAGCAAATTCTAGGAGCTTACTTAAAGCAATTTCCAGAAGAAACTGAAACAGTAATTTCTCGGTTTTCAGCATCCAAAAATATGTGGCTCAATAGAAGCGCTATCTTGTTTCAATTAGGCTATAAAGAGCAAACTGATGAAGGGTTGTTTTATAAATTATGCCTTCAACATAGACACTCTGACGAGTTTTTTATTCAGAAAGCCATTGGTTGGGCTTTGCGCAAATATGGTAAAACAAATCCTGAGTCTGTTTTGCGCTTTGTGAGGTCAAATACTTTAAAACCACTAAGCGAAAGGGAGGCTATTAGGAATCTCATATAAAGATTTCAGTATTTTGGCGAAATTTGTTGATGTTGTGGATTATATACATGAAATTTGCATCGCATTACTATATAATGCCAACTAACTTGAATAGATGAAAACCAAAAAGATATTAAAAATAACAGCTGGTGTGGTCATTTTCCTGACCTTGCCTAGTCTGCTTTTTTTTGGTTTTATTTACTTTAAATACAACGAAGACTTACCAACAGGAACTCAAGGTGAGCAAGCTGATGCTTTAGCACAACAAATGTTGGAGGCCTTGGATTATGAGGCTTTTAAAGAAACCGATTATATTGAGTGGACTTTTAAAAACAAGCACCTTTACAAATGGGACAAGTACAACAACATTTGTACGGTTCAATGGAAGGAATTCAAAGTAGACTTGCATTTAAAGTTCCCTGAACGCAGTCAAGCTGCTGTACACAGTTTTGAAGTGATTGATGAAAAACGTGACGAACTCGTTAAAACAGCATTTGAGTATTTTAATAACGATTCCTTTTGGCTGGTTGCGCCTTACAAAGTGTTTGATGAAGGCACAGAACGTCGCTTAGTTAAACTTGAAAATGGTAAAGAAGGCTTGCTAGTCACTTATACCTCTGGAGGTACCACACCTGGTGATTCTTATCTTTGGGAATTTGAAAACGACGGAAAACCTAAAAGCTTTAAAATGTGGACATCCATCTTACCTATTGATGGTTTAGAAGCCAGCTGGTCAGATTGGACCACAACCGAAAGTGGTGCTCAGTTACCAACATTTCATAAGCTATTATTTCTTGGTTTAGAAATCAATCATATTAAAGGTGAAAAACGACCTTACCTCAATAATAAAAGATAATCACTTAAGTTCGAACTACTTACTACTCTGCCCAACAAACTGCTGACTCTTATGCTTAAACAACACATTAAAGGTGGTTAAACTACCATAGCTTCTGGTAATGTATTGTTGCAAGTCAATCTTTTCCTGTTCGTCTAGGTTGTTGCTGGAGTTTATTTTTTGTTCCATCACACGCAGTCTATCACGAACCATCGTAATTTTATGAAAAAAACTATCAATAGGAATTTCTTTGCTTTGTAAGCTGGTATCAGCTGGTTCAAGAATGAGTTTACCACCTTTCCATTTATCGCCAATATGAACGACTTCAGTAACATCGCTCCATTTTTTTAAGATGCTGACCAAGCTACTTTCCACCTCAAAAAAGCTAACCGTATCTACCTCATCTTCGGCAGCTTCTATAACTTCAAACTCATTGTCTAAATCTATGGTTTCTAAACCGTTGTCAATAAATGTCACCCAATAATGTTTTGAGGTTACATTAGTGACAACGCCTTTTCCATATTCTGGATGATTGATTCGTGAACCTATTCCTAGTAATTTCATTGAAAAATATTTTTAATATCCCTTCTACTTTATCCAACATAGCTTTAGCAAAGTTGAAAAGTGGGAATCTTATTAAACGCCTACAAGTATATTAATTTTTTTGAAGTATTGAAATTAGTTTTTTCCACAATGTTCATTATAATAATCTGCAACTGTTATAATGTCATTATAATCAATACTACCACTTACGATTTGTTCAATAACTTTTGGACAATCATCAAAAAATTGTAATACCCTTTGCAAAACAGTATCGCAACCCATAGCATCAATACAAGCAATACTGTAAGCATAAGGTTCTCCTTTTCTTCTTATAAACGTTTCAACTCGTGGTGATATGTATTCATCGATATAATTCTGAGTATAGTCTAACCTAAAATAAGGAAATCTTGCATGAAATATTTCTAATTTATGGCTATCATAAACTTTCATTCCCAATCCATAATAAACTTTATCAGCATTTCTATAATTCTTTATATGCAAAGGGTAGTAATACTCAACTACTGAGTCTTTCTTGTAAACGTTAAACTTTGACAAGTCATCAAAATGATACTTCTCCTTAGTCTTAGTAGAGACTAGATATTGATAGTTTGGTCTAACCTTATCAATTATCTCGTTACCATTTTTAAGTTGCATTGAAACCTTAAATTGTATACATGAACTTAAACTAATCAGCAATAGAAGAAGTATTAGTTTTATTTTCATTTTTCTAATTTAATTAAGAAGTTCTTTAAGGTTATGTTCTACCAATATATTACTTTTTTAAAGCTTACCTTCTACATAAGCCTTAAAATTATTCAGTATGGCTTGCCAACCATTTTTTTGCAGTTCCAAAGAATTTTCTGTTTCTGGGTCAAAAGTCACAATAAGATCTGTATCTCCTTTATGGTCCTTAAAAACCACAGTCGCTGTTCGGCCTCCAAACTCATAATTAAATTGTTCTTCATGCACAATGTTAGTGTAAATGGCTTCAAAATCAAAACCAAAACTTCCATCTTTGGCTTCCATTCTGGCAAAATAGATTCCTCCAACTTTCATATCGTTAGAAGCCTTTGGACAATGCCAACTTGCATCGGCAAAATTCCATTGGGTAATGTGTTCTGGACTTGTGTAATACTGCCACATTTTGCTCTTATTGGCTTTAATGGTAGCTTTTACTGTTATAGGATTTATTTCCATAACTCGTTGTTTTCTTTTACTCTAAACTTAACAATTTCAGAAATTAATTGCAATGGTAAATTTTGGTCTAACGGAAATTGCACTGACCCTTTTCCTTGTTTGTATACAGAAAGTTGCTTTTTAAATGCTTCGTGTCCTGTTGGAGTGGCATAAAACCCAATGTGTTTGTCATATCCTGCAAAATATACTAAAGGTTTATTATGTGTTTTATAAGATGGCATGCTATAGCTAATGCTTTCAACAGCATCTGGAGCTTCCTTTTTAATTAACTGACGCAACTCCTGAAGCTTTGCCTGAGTCTCTGCTGGAAAAGTAGCTATATAAGCATTGACAGTTTTGATGTTTGATTTCATAGTCATTATAAATGCTTTGTAAGTATATTAATATTTCTTGGTTTTTCATAACGTTTTCAATGCTCAAAATAAACTTTGAATGACCTTAAAGAACACTTAAATGTTTAATTATATTTTCATTAAATTTTTAATATCTTTAATACTTAAATATTAAACAACTATGATAGTAACTTATGCATTAATTGGTTTTGTTGTTCTACTAGCATTTTATGGTATTGGAGTTTACAACAAATTGGTAAAACTAACCACACTTGTAGATGAAGCTTGGAGTGGCATTGACGTACAATTAAAAAAACGTTATGATTTAATTCCAAACTTAGTCGAAACCGTTAAAGGCTACGCAAGCCATGAAAAAGAAACCTTTGAAAATGTCACTAAAGCTAGAAATCAAGCACAAAATGCGACCACTGTTGAAGGGCAACAAGCTGCCGAAAATCAGTTAAACAGAGCCTTAATCAATTTATATGCTGTGGCTGAGCAATATCCTGAGCTTAAAGCAAACGAGAATTTTTTAAGCTTGCAAAACGAATTATCTGTGATAGAGTCTGATATTGAAAAATCAAGACGCTACTACAATGGCACTACTCGCGATTATAACATTTTAATAGATCAGTTTCCGTCAAACATTATTGCTGGAATGGCTAACTTCAAAAAAGCAGGATTTTTTGAAATCGATATAGAAGCGGAAAGAAAAAATCCACAAGTAAAATTCTAAGCGTTGAAACAACTCTTTTTTATTGTACTGTTTATCACAAACTCGTTTGCTTTATCTGCACAAAGTGAACGCATCATTTCATTTCATTCTGATATTGAAGTGGATACCTCTAGTACAATTACGGTAAAAGAGTCTATTAAAATTTATGCCAACGGAAGCATTTTTAAAAGAGGCATTACGCGCACTATACCAACTGTAAGTGTTGATAGCTCTGGTAAAAACGTAAAGCTGGATTATAAAATTCTGGCTGTTGAACGAGATGGAAGAACATCAAAATACCACACCGAAAAAAGCAGTAATGCCATTACCATTTATGTTGGCGAAAGTGATGTGTTTTTAAGCGCAGGCGAATACGACTATACGATTACCTATAGTATGAGTGGACAAGTCCGTTTTTTTGATGCTTACGACGAAATTTACTGGAACGTCAATGGTTTTGATTGGGCCTTGCCTTTTGGACAAGTATCTAGCAAGGTCACACTACCAAAAGGCGGCAACATCATACAAAACGCATGTTATACTGGACGCTATGGCAGTAACAGCACCAACTGCAATGCAACAGTTTTATCTGATAACAGTATCCGTTTTACGGCTGATAATTTAAGAGCTGGCGAAAACTTAACTGTGGCAGTCGGTTTTAGCAAAGGCATTGTTAACCAACCTCCTCCACCTCCACCTCCAACCTTTCTTCAAAAGAATGGTGCCATTATTTTAAGCGGATTCATCAGTTTAGCACTTTTGCTTTATTATGGGTTTACTTGGTTGAAGTTCGGAATCGATCCACCAAAACCAACTGTGATTCCACAATTTGAAGTGCCTAATAACATGACACCTGCTTCTGTAGGCATGTTGGACAAACTGCGTTATCATGGCGATTTGATTACTGGCACTATATTAAATTTAGCCGTCAAAGACTATCTGAAGATTGAAGAAGACACGCAAGATTATGTTTTCGGATTGTTTAAAAGCAAAAAATTCACCATTCATAAGGTAAAGAATGATTCAGGAATGCTAAACGATGAAGAACGTGTACTCTTCTCAAAACTATTTTCAGGTTCCTCTAGCTTAGTCTTAGATGGCAAATACGATTCTAAAGTACAAAGTGCAGTCTCTGCCTTTAGTGCATCATTAAGAAAGCAACACAATGGTTTAATTTATCAAGGCTTTAATTTTAAATTTTGGATTGCTCCTATTTTAACCATCATCGCTTATGCGTTCTTATTTTTTGTTTTGGCATCACAATATTTCCAAGGCGAAAATGACATTTTGGTCTTCTTTTTATTTATGGCTGCAAATATTGTGTTCTTTTTGATTTACCAGTATTTAATTAGAAAACCTGCTGTAGAAAAATTGAAGATCAAATCGTTGATTGACGGCTTTAAAATGTACATGAGTGCCGCCGAAGAAAAGCAAATTGCATACTTTAATCCTCCAGATTTAACGCCTGAAATCTTTGAAAAACTATTGCCTTATGCTGTGGTGTTGGATGCCGAAGATGTTTGGGGAGACAAATTCCAGAACCTTATTGACAAATCCATTATAGGTCAAGAATATCAACCAACTTGGTACACAGGAGGTCATATTGGCAATTTCTCAACCTTTAACCATACCTTAAATTCATCGTTATCCAATTCCTTAAGCCGATCTGCTACACCACCATCAAGCAGTGGAAGCGGTTCAGGTGGTGGAGGATTTTCTGGCGGAGGCGGTGGAGGCGGCGGAGGTGGTGGCTGGTAACAGCACGACCTCTTTGCCAAATTACTGTTTTCAGCATCTTACAAATTCCTGCAGTTTATTGATTTTCCGCATTTAATAACGGCGAACTAAAGCCTTTAACAATTAACCAAACAGGCAATGCCAATTGAACCAATCCCATTGGAAGCATCATATTCATGCTTATACTATTTTCAAAAATTGAAAACAACACCTCAACAAGCATGAAAAGCACAGCAAATATACCAAAAACGGAGATTATTCTAGGCACTATCTTAGATGTGTAAAGGCCATAATACAACACAAACACAGGAAAGCAAGAGGTTAACAAGAATAAGTAATGTGTCCATCTATGGGTTTCGTAAAAAAGATTTCCCATGACTTCTAAACCACTGGAATTACCATTGACCACATAGTCGTTGCTTAATTCCAACATAGATACAACACTCACATTATCAAGCATGATTGCTATAAAATTTAATATACAGAAAGCCAAGTATAAAAACGCCACATAGTAACTATGCTTTTTAAAAATTGGCAATAGCAGTGTAGCGACACCAATAGACGCTAATCCGCTTAAAATACTAAGTAATACAGAACCAATAATTTGATTGGAGTGCGTAGATGTAGAGATGAGAAAATCATCTGAAAATAACACAGGCCCTTGCAATACTTGAAATATCACAACACCTGAAATAAAAACAAATAGGAATAATACGCCAGAAATACGTCCAGCTTTTTTATTAGAATACATAGTTGATTGTTTTTTTTGATTGATTACGTATGTGACGCTTTATGATACAGAATGTTACAAACGCTTGCTAATTACTTTATCATTTTTGCAATTTGGCTTGCAAAACCCAAAATAAAAGGTCCTACAAAATAACGATTTTCTTCCTACAAATGCACTTTTTGGGTCATTTTGATCTGCTGACAGGTTTTTTCTCTTAAGCCAATAACCACGAAGCTTCCAGAATGCTTCGAGATTTGTTCGTCTAAAATCGATTTAGAGGAAGCAAACTCGAACAAGTCTCGAACGAGACTCGAACGAAATCCGTAAATTCTTACAAAATTTCAAAATTTGATGGTTTTTTAAAATGAAAACACCATTCAATATATAAAAAACCTGATAGGAAAATATTTCAAAAAAGTACAAGTTAAAAATTAGCACTTATAACTTGTTGCATGGTTTTTTAGTTTTCTTCTATATAACTTTTTACCAAATCCACTAATGCTTCTCCATGAATATTTTTGGCAATAACCACACCTTTATCATCAAGAATAAAGTTGGCTGGAATGGTTTGAATGCGGATATTTTTCATGAAAGGTGCATCATCTCCTTGTAAATCTGATGCTTGTATCCAGCGGTCTGCACCATCACGCGCTACAGCAGATTTCCATGCAGCAAGATCACTTTCTAGACTGTAAGCAATAATTTGTAACCCCTTGTTGTGATAGTCATCCCAAAGAGGCACTAAAACCTCACGGTTTTCTATTCGGCAAGGTGCGCACCAGGATGCCCATAAATCTACAATGGTAAGCTTGCTGCCTAATTGGTCGTTTACCAAAAGGGTGTCCTTATTAATTGTGGGAAGCTTAAGATTAGGGAATTCCTTTCCTACCAACACTGGCAAATTAGAGAGTTCACTTTGCTTACATAGTTGTTCTACCCAAGGATGGTCTGGTTGTTCTTGTTTCCACTTTGTGCATTGTGCCACCAAAAATTCTGGTACGCGCTCATAATCGTTTACAGGACTTACCCATCTTAAAGCCACGAGTGCTGGCATAAGGTACTTTGTGCTATCTGCAAACTTTATCAATTCTTTTTGATACTGTAAGACAGCTTGTTCTTTTTCCAGTAGTTGTGTACCGTTTTCCAATTGCCAATCCTTTCCTGCAAGATAGGTTTGGTAAGCCTTCTGGTTGATATCTCTTACTTGTAACAACGCTTTATTAATAGCTGAAGGTTGTTCTATTGAAAAGCTTTTTTGAAAATTATCTAATTTGGCAGTGATGTGCATAGGCTCACCTAATTGCCATAACAATGGCATGTAATTGGATTTTGTTGGAACTTCTGTTTCTTTATAGTTAGGAGCCTTTCCAGATGTCTGTATGGCTAACTCCAGTAGTATGGGCTTTTTAGATGTTGGCAAGTTGCGGAACTCAAAGCTGCCATCAGGATGTACCACAGCCGAATCTATAACCTTACCAAAATAGGAAGCAGCAACTTCTTTTAAAATATCTGGTTGAATGAGGTATACCTTTACATCTTTTGTGGTGATGCCTTCTATTTGTCCTGACATATATGCAGGAGAATGACAGGCTACTAAAGTTAAGGTCAAAAAGATAATACTTGTAATGTTTCTTAAAGAGTAGGTTCTCATGTGTATCGCGTTAACCCCTAGGTTGTACTTTTAGTTTTTTATTAGGTCATAGCAGGCTCTATTTATAATAAAGCTATTTAATTTCTTTTGAGTAAAATATTGGCATGTAAGGCAACTTCACTCCAAGTTTTACTAACACCATCTGCTCCTGTATGTAAATCTTCGCAGGCTTCATGCAATATATTAAGGGCCTCCATGGCATCCCATTTTTCTAAGTGCATCACACCATCAAAAGTAAGGTTAGTGTCGCTGGTTGCAGTATATTCTAACGGAATATTCTCTGTGTTTCCATTTAAAGTAACATCTATTGAGCAGGTATTGTTGGTAGCTACCTTAAACACGCCAGAAATGAATTCAGGTTCATTCATTACATTAAAGAAGAATTCCAAAATTTTAGGATCTCTTGTATTGGTAATGTCATTTGTAAACAAACTACTCACTGGAATACTGAATTTGGCTCCATTAAGGGCTTCTAAAGCCGTGTCACCATCACTCATATTGGTAATGTTTACTGTTTTAAATTCGCCACCAACAGCTATTTTATCAGTGGTTTTATAAGCGGTAAAACTCACTTTTGTAGAATCTTTTACCAAACTAAATGTGTTTACTGAAGTTTCAGGTTCCTGAGCTTGATTAGCATCACTTTTTTTAGACTCTTTACAGCCAAATATTGCTATAAGAACAAAACTTAAAGCCACTAATTTTAAATATTTCATATAATGTTGTTTTATTAAAAAAGAACTGTAAAATTACATATAAATACATCGTATTGCTAAATACATTTGTTAAAGATTTTAGCTGCAATTGTGTTACAAAAACAATTACAACGCTGCCGCACGATACAATCGTGCGGGAACGTGGGGTAATTAGTTTTATCTACGGTTTCTAATAATTCTTATATAATCTTCTAATATGGTTAAATCAGCAAGAAATTCAGCAGAGTCTGGCATTTCTTCTATTAAAGTTCCTGCTGTATCGTGTCCCGTGAAATAAGTAGAACACTTGCTCATATTCGCATCAACAATATTATAATCATCATCAGTTAAGTCAACAACTTTTGATAA
>JAUIGO010000042.1 GCA_030429955.1 Bacteroidia bacterium | reverse complement strand
GAACTTGCATGATCTTTTACAACATACCATTTACCTTCTATTTTTTCTAAATCGTAACTCACAATCATTCTATTAAAATAAGGTTTACCATCACGCTCTGGTTCTCTGTAAACAATCTCAGTGATTATCATGGCTAAGGTCTCTCCTACTTTGCTGTTCAAAATTTTGGTTTCAAAGGTCCAGCCATTATCTTCAGCAAACCAATCTTTGTGATAGCTCATAAAGGCATCAACGCCTTCCATAATTTCAGTTTGAGGTAAAATGAGTTGCATCTCACCAGTTGGCGACATGGTCGTTTTTAAAGTTGCTAAATCTTTATTGCTCACAGCATCCAAATGTTTTTGCATCAATGCGATGCATTCTTTTTCATTGGAAGTTTCTGAAGTGTCTTTATTTTGGGTATTGCAAGCCAATAACAAGGCAAACATAAGAATGGTTAGTTTTCTCATAGCTAGTGTTTTCTTTTAAAAATAAGAAAAAATTATGAGCTGCTGTTTTTGGCTTCAATCCAACGAGACATGTACTTGGTGCTTTGCATGGTGTGAAAGTTAAGCATGGCTCCTGTAAAGTTTTGCAATCTGTTTCTGTCTTTATTGGCAAGCGCCTCTTCAAGTTGGTTTAAAAACTTACGTTCATGCACTTTTTTGTTGAACTTGTCTGCAAGCAAACCAAAGCCGAATTGTTGTTGCTCTTGCCATAAGGCTTCATCTTGATACAAAGCAGCCGCATGATTAACCATCTTATCCATCGAATCTGTTACAAATTCATGGTTTTCATTGGCATTGACAATACCTTCTGCTCCAATGCTAGTGGTGATAAAAGGTGTTCCGTTGTGCATTGCATCAAAAAACTTGCCTTTCAAACCTGCTCCAAATCGTAATGGCGACAAACAGACTCTAGCTTTTTGCATCACTTCATTCGCATTCTCTGCAAAACCTTTAATGTTCAATCCATTTTTTACATCATGATATTGCATGACTTTGTCACTTGCATAAGCTCCATACACATGAAGTTCAGCAGTATTTAGTTGAGTTCTAATGTTTGGCCAAATGTTTTCCTTCAAATATTTAACCGCATCTAAATTTGGTGGATGCAAGAAATTACCAATGGTTACAAAATGCTCTCGTTCATTAAAACGAGGTAAGGCGTTTTGTTCGTCTTCAGATATAGCATCCATTAAGAAAGGCAAATAATGCAACAACTGTTCAGGAACTTTAAATGTGTTTATTAACAATGCCATTTCAGCTTCAGAAATAATTAAACTAAAATCGCATCTGTAAAGGCTTGCGATTTCGCGTTTGGCAATATCTCTAAACAAATAACTGTTATCAAAGGATTGTTGGTCTTTAAACGCTTGTGCTCTACCTTTTCGCAGGCAATGCAAATCTTCAGTATCCAGAATACGCAACGCTTCAGGACATTGCTCAGCAACGCGCCAACCAAACTGCTCTTCCATCATAAAACGATCAAACAGCACGACATCTGGTTTAAGAGCAGATACAAAATCATCAAAACTGGAATGGTTGAGTTCAATAGCAACAGGCTCAACGTTTAAGTCTTCAAGATTAACAGCATTCTCAGATTTAGCACAAGGACTAGCAAAGGTAACGCTGTAACCTTTGTTTAAAAACAATTGTATGAGTTGCATCATTCGGCTTCCAGCAGCTGAACTTTTTGGTTCAGGCCACACAAAACCAATGATTAAAAGTTTAGGCATTTATGTTTATTCAGTAGTCTTTTGTTCGGCATACATGGCTCTCACTTGTTTTGCCCAAGCAACAATACTAGCAATTTGATTGTCAGTAAGTTTTGCTTCAGAATGTGTCCAAGTGTAAGAGTTTAAAGGCATTTCTTTTTTCTCTACCATTTCAATAAGTTCTTCAAACTTATGATCTTTTCTTTTTAACTCCGATTTAGACCAAGCTGATTCAGAGACATTAAAATGTTTTTTTCCATCATTAACATGTCCAGCTAACCAATAATTTACAGGTGTAATGTTGTTGTACCAAGGATATCTTGTGTGATCGCTATGGCAATCAAAACAAGATTCTTTTAATATGGCTTTTACCTTTTCAGGTGGATTGGTTTCACTTAAAAAAGGTTCCACAGAAGTTAGGTCTCCATCATTTTTTTCTGGTCCGAAAAATTGCGCAATCACTAAGGCAATTAATAGCAGTAATAATATTTTTTTTAGAATCTTCATTATTTGTTAGTTTTATGAGTCTTAAAAGTAATAAAAATATTCATTGACTAAAGAAGATTTATATAAGGAATTATCATACGTTAACCATTCAAGGGCAAACAGACAGAAATATGCACTTCTTGTTATTTCAAACCCTGACTTAATTCCTAAGGTTTTGGATATTTTATTTCAAGTGAATGACAAAACATCATGCAGAGCTGCTTGGCTTATGGAGTTTGTAGCTCGTGAAAATTTAGACAGCATTTTACCTTATTTAGACCGATTTACAGAACACATGCACACAGTACACCAAGATCCTGCTGTACGACCTGTGGCTAAAATTTGTGAATACTTAATTGAAGCTTATTACCATAGAGACAATAACCACACCAAAGATTATTTAAAACCAGAACACAAAGAACGCATTATAGAATTGAGTTTTGACTATTTGATTACTGACCAGAAAGTTGCAGCCAAAGCCTACTCCATGAATACCTTGTATTTGTTAGGCAAAGAATACGATTGGATTCACCCAGAACTGGTCACTATTTTAGAAAAAGATTTTAATGCCAATACTGCTGCCTTTAAAGCGAGAGCAAGACATTTGCTTAAAAAGTTGAAAAAGTAAGCCTTTTAGTTAAAAACTTCAACAGTCATCCTTCCTGCTTCTGCATAAAAGAATTATCTTTGCAACTTCTAAAAACAACACAGAAAATATGTCTTTATCAAAGCTCAACGCCATTTCTCCAATTGATGGAAGGTACAGAATTAAAACAGAGGCTTTAGCCCCTTATTTTTCAGAAGAAGCCTTAATAAAATATCGTGTTTTAGTTGAGATTGAATATTTTATTGCGCTTTGCGAATTGCCTTTACCTCAGCTAGAAAGTTTTAATTCAGATTTATTTGATGAGCTTAGAGCCATTTACAAGGAGTTTTCAAGCGAAGATGCCATTGCTATTAAAGACATAGAAAAGGTGACCAACCACGATGTAAAAGCGGTTGAATACTTTATAAAAGAAAAGTTTGATGCATTAAACATTTCAGAATATAAAGAGTTTATCCATTTCGGGTTGACCTCTCAAGACATTAACAACACAGCAGTGCCTTTGAGTATTAAGGAAGCGATGAACAATGTTTATGTTCCTGAATATTTAAGTGTTTTGGGAAAACTTGAGTCACTTGCTGATGATTGGAAAACTATACCAATGCTGGCAAGAACACATGGTCAACCAGCTTCGCCAACACGGCTTGGTAAAGAAATTCAGGTGTTTGTGGTGCGTTTAAAAGAGCAGTTTAATTTATTGAATGATATACCAAGCGCAGCAAAATTTGGTGGTGCAACAGGAAATTTCAATGCACATCATGTGGCTTATCCAAATGTAGATTGGAAAGCCTTTGGAAGTAAGTTTGTACAAGAAAAGTTAGGTTTACAGCATTCGTTTCCAACCACACAAATAGAGCATTACGATCACATGGCTGCGTTGTTTGATTGCTTAAAACGAATCAACACCATCATTATTGATTTAAATAGAGATATTTGGACTTATGTGTCTATGGATTATTTTAAACAAAAAATCAAGAAGGGTGAAGTTGGAAGTAGCGCCATGCCACACAAAGTAAACCCAATCGATTTTGAAAATAGCGAAGGCAACTTAGGCATTGCCAATGCGGTTTTTGAACACTTATCTGCAAAATTGCCAATCTCAAGATTACAACGTGACTTAACTGATAGTACAGTGCTTAGAAACGTTGGAGTTCCTTTTGGGCATACACTTATTGGATTTAAGTCGACCTTAAAAGGCTTGAATAAATTATTGCTAAACGAAAGCAAGTTTGCTGAAGATTTAGAAAACAATTGGGCAGTTGTTGCCGAAGCGATTCAGACCATTTTGAGACGTGAAGGTTACCCAAATCCTTACGAAGCTTTAAAAGGCTTAACACGTACTAACGAAGCCATTACACAACAGTCTATTTCAAATTTTATTGATACTTTAGACATTAGTTCTACCATAAAAACAGAACTAAAAGCCATAACACCAAGTAACTACACAGGAATTTGATGAACGATCGTTATATCTTATTAGCCACAGCAGTGCTTGTTGCCTTCTTTTTTGTTGGTGGCCTATTGGATATTCTTGGTCATTTTTTATCTAAAATGTTCTTGTTTGTTGGGTTTCTTGGTATAGTGATTTATGTCATCATCATTAAAGCGCAAGAAGACACTGAAGAGCAATAAAAAAACCTGCCTTAATCCCGACGACAAAAATCTGGACAAGCAGGTTTCATATTAACATTTTACTCACTAAGTGAGATTTGGGTATTTCAAGGCTAGCCTCAAAATCTTTCTTTTTCATAACGACTATGTTCTTTACGTTTTCACAAAAGTCGTTGACTTCAATTATTTTTCTACACGAAGTTGATGTAGTGTGTTTTATTGGAAATCGAAAAAGTTCATAAATTCATTGACAGCTGTTTCATCTGAGCTTAATTTACCAACAACATCGCCAAGCTTCATTATTTTTGCTGGTTGCATATTATCGCCCAAAACTCTAATGATTGCAAATCCTCTATCATTGGCATTTCCGAATATGATAAGCTCATCAATGTAATCGTCATCACCAATATACTTAACTACTACTTTTCCGTCGGTTGAGTTTCCACCTCTAAAAAGTTCCTGATATTTTTCGTCTTTTAACAAGGTTTGAACTTTTGCCAGTTCTACTTTATATTCTTCTGCATTGTTTTCACCCAAAGTATAACCAAGCATGTTAAGCTTGTCTATAGACTCATAGGCTTCTTTTTGATCGTCTGTAAGCTCGATGTTATCAACAGACACAAAGCTTACAGGAATATCAATGGATACAAAATTTGGTGATTCTTGATTGGCTACAAAGTAGCTTTGCAATGTCTCTCCATAGTTGCAGCTCGTTAAAGCGACAACTATGAAAAGTGACATTACTATGTTTTTGATTGATGAAATATTCATGATGATTATAATTGATTGATGCTTAGTTTTTCTCTCCAGCTTTCTTTAAGTGCTTACCACCTGGAACGTTCATTTTGTCTGTAAGCTTAGAAATTTGTCTTAGGTCTATGTCACCTGTTAACGATAAGATTACAGTTTCTATTTCACGTTTTTTACCGTTGATGTTGATGTCTTGACCAGCAGTAACTTCTTTAAGTCCGTTTACAAACATTAAAAGCTCTTTTACGTGGTTATCATCTTTACCTTCCTTTACGTAAATTTTTACGGTTTGGTCACCATCTTTCATACGCATTAACTCTTCTAAGTTTGAGCTTTTTAAGTAACTAGCCACTTGAGCATTCATTTTGCTTGAGATGGCTTCGTCGCCAGTGGTCAACACTTTTAATCCAGTGATTTTTTTCATCATTTCTACCATGGCTTGAGATTCTGGATCATCTGTTTTTATGTCAATTTCTGCAAGCATGTTAAACATTTTACTGTTTACCACTATGGATGTTACACCTTCCATATCTTCAAACTGATCAAAAATACTCTGACCATAAGACATTACTGATGTCATCACAACTGCTATTATTAATATTGCTTTTTTCATGTTTTCTTGTTTTTTAATTAATGATTTCTTTATTAGTTTTTAAAAATTTTGTTTTGAGTGTTTGAAAACTCTCCTAAATAGGATAAGTTTTCAGTACCTTTTTCTAAAGATGTTGACATTAAAGTCAAGGCATCCATACTTTCTGTTCCTTTATTAAATTTTGAAGCCAATAAATTGAAGGCTTCTACTGTTTGATTGTAAGCCAAAAGTTCGTCTTGAGATAACTCATCCATACTTTTTGCTTGATCACCAAACTGAATATAAACTGCAAACATTAAAACTGCTATCGCTGCAACAGATAACCATTTGTACAAGGTGTACGTCTTTTTAGGTTGTAATGGAATTGTTTTAGTGAACTGTTCTTTTTGGGTTTGCAAAAAATATACAAACATTGGTTTATACACTTCCAAGTGTGGCGCTACAACTTCTTGCGAAAAATAGTCTTTAAGCTGTTGCTCTTCTTGTAAAGTAGTTTCTCCATTGTCGTACTTTTCCAGTAACTTTTCAATCTTATCTAACACCATAACTGTGTGTTTTAGTTAATTTTTCTCTTAATGTTTTTCTTGCTCTTGATAGTGATACTCTAATAGCTGTTTCGTTGATGTCTAACATTTTTGAAATCTCGCTAAATTCGTATTGCTCAATATCTCTAAGCTGTAATATTATTTTTTGTTGCTCAGGCAACTCTTCCATGATTTTAGAAACCCAATCTACACTATCATTCAATTCCACTTGTTTCTGTAATGACACATTTTTATCTTGATAATTGCTATGCACTATTTTTAAATTCTGTGCATGTTTTGATTTCAATCTGTCAAGACAAAAGTTTTTTGTCATGGTCATTGAAAATGCTTCTACATTGTTATACTCTTGAATCTTTTGTTTGTTTCTCCACAACTTAATCAAGATTTCCTGCGTCGCATCTTCAGCTTCCTCTTGCGATACGAGTAATCGTTTCGCCAATCGGAATACTTTATCTTTAAAAGGCATCACTATGTCTAAAAACTCAGCCTGTGTCATTTTTTGGTTTTGGTTAGTTTAAGCCCTTTTGTCCTTCGGACATTTTCCCTAAGGGAAAATTATAAGGAAACTCATTTAAATATTGCTATTTGTTATTACGACGATACACTTATAATTTTGTTACAGCAATATCAAAAAAATAAACTTTTATTAATTTTTATAATGATTATAATATATGGAAAGATTCTCGCTTTCGCGAGAAAGACAAGCTTTATGATTTTCAAATTAATAAATTTGAAAGGAAACTTATTTTTTTATTTCACAATAATGTGGTTAACTTTAGTGTTTAAATTGAAAAAGAAGCTATGAATAATAAATTTAAACTAATCCTAGTTAGCCTACTATGTATTGGAATAACGTTCAGTTGTTTTGAAGATGGTGATGACAATGGCGTTTTTACCAGAGACATAAATGATTTTATTTGGAAAGGGATGAATTTTTGGTACTTATACAAAGGTGATGTTCCAGATTTAGCCAATGACAGGTTTTCTTCAAATGAAGAATATGGTGATTACTTAAATCTGTTTTCTAATCCACCAGATTTATTTGAAAGTCTAATATATCAGAGAAGTACTGTAGATAAGTATAGCATTATAGTTCCTGATTATATTGCTTTTGAACAACAATTAGATGGTTGTGCAATACGCTCAGGATTTGAAGTAGATTTTTACACTGTTCCTGGAAGTAGTACAGATTTATATGGAGTTGTACGTTTGGTATTACCTGGGAGCAATGCCGACTCAGCTGGCTTACAAAGAGGTCAGCTATTTTATGGAATTAATGGCGTACAGTTAGATATAAACAACTTCAACTCTATATTTGGGGTTGATAGCTATGATATGAACTTAGCTTCGTATGATGATAACGGAACACCTGAAACGACTGATGATTCCATTATTCAGGAAACTGAAAAAATATCACTTACAAAAGCGCCTTTTTGCGAAAATCCTATATTTAAAACCAAAATCTTAGACGTTGAAGGTGAAAACGTTGGCTATTTAATGTATAACGGCTTTATTGCTGATTTCAATAGTCAGTTAAATAGCGTCTTTGCTGATTTTAAAGCAAACAATGTGCAACATCTTGTACTGGATTTACGCTATAACCCTGGAGGAAGAGTAGATTCTTCAATTTTACTAGCAAGTTTGGTGACAGGGCAATTTACTGGAGATGTGCATAGTAGAGAACAGTGGAATAGCGAAATTCAAGAAGCTTTCTTTAACCAGAATCCTGAAAATTTAATCAATCGTTTTACAAACTCATTGAATGGATCTACTATAAACAGTTTGCTTTTAGATAAGGTTTATGTATTGACAACAGGTGATTCTGCTTCTGCCAGTGAAATGGTGATTAACGCTTTGAATCCTTATATAGATGTGGTACAAATTGGAACGACAACTGAAGGGAAATTTCAAGGCTCTATTACTTTATATGATTCAGAAGATTTTGATCGTGAAGGTGCCAATCCAAATCACACGTATGCCATGCAACCTTTGGTTGTAAAATATGCAAATGCTTCAGGATTTACAGATTTTGTTAGTGGTTTAACGCCAGATATTGTTTTATCTGAAAATCCACAAAACTATGGTGTTTTAGGTGATGAAAACGAGCCACTATTAGCTCGTGCGCTTCAGGAAATTTCGATGACCAATGCTCCGATTTTATTTAGTGAACCTATTTTACCTTATGCCACAAGCAATAAGTTTGAACCATTTTCAAATGAAATGATTACTGATAAAGAGCTTCCAAAAGATATTATAAAGCGATTGAAATTCAATAAATAAATAAAGCCACTCCACTTCGACATGGCTCAGTGACCAAAGTGGCTTTATTGTTTTATAAGTTGAGATTAAATCCTATACTCACGTTTCTACCTTTGGTTGAATATCCAAAAAGCTCAACATAGTCTTCATTAAATAAGTTAGTTACATTGGCAAATAGTTTTAGTTTATTTTTTATCAAATAATGACTTGCGTAAACATCTAATAAACTATAGCTATCCATCGTAATATCATCATTCATAAAGGTGGTGTTATTGAAAACCGAATCTCTCCTCTCATCATTAAATTGATAAGAAAGACTCAAAAATGTATGGTCAGACATTTGATAATCTAATCGTGCATTGGCTTTAAGCTCAGGAATTCTAAGATTTAAATCGTCTTCAACTTTGGTATATGTCGCATTGGCATTAAGCACAATAGACCCAGTAAATTTATAGTTTGCCGTAAACTCTAATCCACTTGCATTAAACGTTTCGTCTACATTTTTGTATTGAAACACAAAACTACCTAAATCAACAAAATCGATAAAGTTTTTTTCGTTTCTTGTAAAGTAAACCACACTAATCATTGCCTTATCTTTCAGGTTAATCTCTGCTCCTATTTCGATTGTAGCATTTTCTTCTGGTTGCAAATCAGCATTACCATAAATAGGTTCAAACAATTGATATAATGAAGGTGTAATATAAGCAGTACCATAACTTGCCATTCCTTTTATATACCCAAAATTGGTATCTTTTTCAAGCGAAGGATTGATACTATAAACCAGATGAGAACCATACTCACTATGATTGTTCAAACGAGCTCCAGCGTTAATGTGCAAACCGAAATCAGACACATAAACCACATTGGCATAAGGATCAATTATAGTAAACTGAGCCTCTTCAGGATTAATACTTTGCTCAAAACTTGAACTTCCAAATGGAATTGTAAAACTCTCCATGCTGTTGTCTTGAGCATTAACACCTAAAACCGTATAAAATTTATCACTAAAATTGTAGCGATTAAATACATCAGCTATATAACTATCTGCGTTGAATTTTGTTGGATAACTAGATTGAATTTCTCTATCAATGGTATTGTAAGCTGCATTAATAGTTATGCTTCCATCCTTATAAGTGAATTCTGATGACAACCCAACTCTATTTTGTTTAGAAATTGATACATTATCTGTGTCTATCCCAGAAAAGGCATCATCAAAATCGGCTTTATAATTATCAAAACTGCCATAAACAGTCGTTTTAAAAGCATTTGAAAATTGATAACCTAATTTTAAATTTCCATTGATAGCATTAAAGGCATCAGATTCTGTTCCGTTTGAAATGGACGACAATCCATCAGTGAATTGATTAGCAAAACTTGCCAAATAGCTCAATTTATTCAAGCTTCCATTTACTGAAACGCTATTTCTAAAATCTTCAATGTTGTAATTGTTTTCAGCTGAAGATTGATTGGTTCCTAAAACACTTCTAAAGTTAGCAGAAACTTCATTGTTAGAAGCGTCTTTCAATTTTACATTAATAACAGCAGTTGCAGCACCAGAACCGTATAAGGTACTAGATGCACCTTTTAAAATCTCAATACTTTCAATTTGGTCTGCATTTAACAAACGTAAATCATAATCATTAGCAATTTGCGAGGCATCAGTAACAGCAATTCCATCAATAAGAATTAAAACTTGCCTGTTTCTTCCTCCTCTAATAAAGTAACTCAGGTTTTGTCCTGCATTACTTTTTGTGCCGTTAATTTCAATTCCTGCAGTAGTGTTTATAATTTCAGCTACTGATTTCCCTTGTAAATTTTCAAGTTCATTTTGAGTGATTTTTGTAATAACCTTACCTGAATGTTCGCGTTTTAATTTGAATTTAGAATCTGTAATAACGATTTCATCTAATTGCTCTACCTTGCTAGAATCAATTTGCTGTTGCGCAAAGTTTAACATTGATATACTACAAAGCACAACAAAAACAACATGTTTTTTGTTCATTTTAATAATTAATTACTCGAGAACCGCATGGATAATCATACGTAAACTTTTATCCCGAAAGTTTGACTTATTTGTTTTGAATGTGGCAGGTCTCCTGACTTGCGTCTTGTTACTAACCTTCCCAAAAGTGTCATTGCGAATCACATTTGTGATGTGGCAATCTCTCAGTGGCTTGTAGTTGTAACAACTCTTCTATAAAGAGATGCTCAATCAAGTTGAGCATAAAGCTTACAGTTGCGGGAACAGTTCTGGACTTGATAAAAATTCGCACCAGATTCCCTTTTAATCCATTCAGAAAAACTGAACAGAACCAAAATTCGATGTAAAAATAAAAATTAAGTACTTATAAAATTTACAAAACTTACTTTTTTTTATTCATCTTATAAACCAGATAAATAAAGCCTATTAAAAAATGAAATAATATAATTCCTCCTACTATATATATTGTTAAATTTGAGCCGTCTCTCATAACTTGTACGTTTGTTCAAAAATACTAACAATGTATATTAGTTACAGTTACAATAGTTACAAAGCACATCTATGAATTTAAAATTAAAAATATTTTTTTTAGCAGCAATAACCCTCATTTTTAGTTGTAAAAATGGGCCTAAACCCGAAAATATCAATTCCACAGATACAGCTACTATAAAAAAAAATAAATATGCTAAAGGTTTTGAAATAACTGACTTTAATGACTACAAAATATTATCAATAAGGAATCCTTGGCCAAAAGCAGAAAAAACATACAAATTTGCACTGATCCAAAAGGATATGCTATCAAAAATCACGTTGAATAAAAATGAGTTTGATGGCTTTTTAACGATTCCAATTGAAAAGATTGTAGTCACTTCCACTACACATATTCCAGCTTTAGAGCTTTTAGAAATTGAAGAATCCTTAATAGGTTTTCCAGGAACTGATTATGTGTCGTCTGAAAAAACTAGAGTAAGAATTAATAATGGTAACATTCGTGAGCTTGGCAAAAACGAAGGCATAAATACTGAGGTTTTACTGGAACTTAAACCAGATGTTGTGGTTGGTTTTGGTGTTGATGGTAACAACAAAACGTTTGAGACTATTAAAAATTCTGGTATTCCAGTGATCTATAATGGAGATTGGGTTGAAGATTCTCCTTTGGCAAAAGCTGAATGGATTAAATTTTTTGGAGTACTTTATGACAAAGAAAAGGAAGCTGATTCCATCTTCAATCTGATTGAAAATGATTATTTAGAAGCTAAGGAAACAGCTTCTATAATAAAAAACAGACCAACTGTTTTAAGTGGAGCCATGCATAAAGATATTTGGTATTTACCAAGCGGAACAAGTCCTGAAGCACAATTATTAAATGATGCCAATGTTAATTATTTATGGAGTGATACTTCTGGAAGCGGCAGTTTAGCTTTAAGTTTTGAGTCTGTTTTTGAAAAAGCTAAAGATGCTAATTTATGGTTAAGTCCATCCTATTATTCATCGTTTGAGGCTCTTGGAAAAGCAAATGAACATTATACCAAATTTGATGCATTTAAAAACAGAAACATTTTTACGTTTGCAAACACAACTGGTGAAACTGGAGGTGTTTTGTACTATGAATTGGGCACAGCCAGACCAGATTTAGTACTGAAAGATTTAATTAAAATTTGTCATCCAGAACTACTTAAAGATTATATACCACACTTTTTTAAACCCTTACAATAGTTGCCAAATAGTAAAACATATAAAATCCCTTTTTTAGTATTAATCTTAATACTCATCATCTGCTTTTTTGTAAACATTAGCTTAGGTTCCGTATCTATTCCTCTTAAATCAATCTTTAATAGTTTATTAGGTTCTGCCAATAATGAATCTTGGCAATACATTATTCAAGATTACAGATTACCTAAAGCGTTTACAGCTATTCTAGTAGGTTCAGGCTTAGGAATTTCTGGGCTATTAATGCAAACCCTTTTTAGAAATCCTTTAGCTGGTCCTTTTGTTTTAGGCATTAGTTCTGGTGCTAGTCTTGGTGTTGCTTTAGTGATATTGGGCTCAGGGTTTTTCGGAGGTGCTTTTGCTGCTTTATTAATCTCTAAATGGAGTGTAGTTATTGCAGCTAGCTTAGGTAGTTTTTTAGTATTATTAGCAGTACTTATTGTCTCTTCAAAAGTTAGAGACACGATGGCTATACTAATTATTGGACTTATGTTTGGCAGCATAACAGCTGCAGTAGTAAGTGTGCTTTCCTATTTTAGTTCAGCCGAACAATTGCAACAATATATATTTTGGGGTTTTGGGAGCCTCGGAAATTTATCATGGAATGAGTTGTTTATCTTCTTCGTGATTTATTGCTTTGGCATTATTCTAAGCATAGCTTCAATAAAAGGCTTGAACACCTTACTACTTGGAGAAAATTACGCCAAAAGTTTGGGTTTGAACATCAAACAAAGTAGGCTTATAATAATTATCGCTACAAGTTTACTAGCAGGAACCATTACAGCATTTGCTGGTCCAATTGCTTTTATAGGATTGGCTATTCCACACATGACACGTCAAATTTTCAACACCTCAAATCATAAAATATTATTGCCAGCAGTGTTCCTATTTGGAGCCATTGTCATGCTTATTTGCGACAGCATTGCACAATTACCAACAAGTGACTATACACTACCAATTAATGCCATAACCTCTTTAATTGGAGCTCCAGTTGTTGTTTGGCTATTGGTTAGAAAACGGAAAATGATGTTTTAAAAAGTTAGAAGATGGAAGACCGAAGACTAAAGTTAGATTTTATTAAAATAATTGTTTTTGCTGGAATAGCTATTATTGTTTTTTCATGTGAAAACACGAGATCTACTCCAGAATTAGAGCAACATTTCTCCAAAAACCAAATAAAGGATTTAAATGAGTTAAATGATTTTTTTATTTCAGAATATTTAAAAAGTAGTCGAGATAATTATGGAGATTCATTTAAAAAAATGTTTGTGCTAGAGTATAATAATGGCATAGATACACTTATCAATCAAATAGATTTTAATGAACAATTAAAATTATACAATTCTATATCAAAATCTACTTTCGATGAAATTTGGGAGATAAAGACAAATACTACTGAAATGTTTTATGGAGAAAAATATATTCTTCCAAAGTTTAAAGGTAAATTTCAATCATATTTAAAAGGTTTAAGCAGAACAAACTCATTGGCTAAAGATTGTTGGAAATACATGGAGCAATCTGGTGATTTTTTTCAGTTAATGCTAAATATCTACATATCGAAAAACATTGATGAGATTAATTTTACAGATTTTAATAACCAATTGATTATTTCAATTTACTATTTATCTATGATCGATAATTTTGGAAGAGATGAAAAATCAAAGAAAAGAAGACTGGAACTACAAAATAAAGTTCAAAAACAATTTAAAAATCTGTGACAGAATTCAACCAACATATCGTTTTAAAAACAAATAATCTTTCTATTGGCTACAAAACCAAAAAAGAAGAAACTGTAGTAGCATCTAATGTTAACATTGAATTGCATAAAGGGGAACTTATTGGGTTGGTTGGAGCTAATGGTATTGGTAAATCAACTTTATTAAGAACGCTTACCAATGTTCAAAATGCCTTAAGTGGGCAAATTTTTATAAATAATAAAACTTTAAAGGATTTCAATCCGGAGGGTTTAGCGAAAGCTTTGAGTTTAGTGTTAACAGAGCAAATAGCCTCCAAAAACCTATCTGTTTTTGAGTTGGTGGCTTTAGGAAGACAGCCTTACACCAATTGGGTCGGTAATTTAAGTGATGAAGATATTTCGATTATTAATAAAGCATTAAAACAAACAAATATTGAAACCTTAAAGCAAAAAAAATGTTTCGAACTCAGTGATGGCCAATTGCAAAAAGTGATGATTGCTCGTGCGTTGGCTCAAGATACCGATTTGATTATTCTGGATGAACCAACAACACATCTAGACATGTATCATAAGGCATACATTTTAAAATTGCTCCAAAAACTAGCAAAAGAGACTAATAAAACTATTTTGTTTTCATCTCACGAAATAGATTTAGCCATTCAGTTGTGTGATAAAATGATTGTAATGACCAATACTAATGTGGTATCAGATACACCTTGCGATTTAATTAACAAAGGAACTTTTGATGCCTTATTTCCAAAAGATTTAATTGCTTTTGATGAAACCACTGGAAGCTTTAGAGTTAAAAAATAATGTCATTCAGAAGACATGAAATGACTGAAGAATCTTACTATATTTAGATTCTTCGCTTCGCGCTGAATGACAAATTACCTATATTTGAATAAATCAAAAAAATTCATGAACGATAACTTAATCCTCATTATAGCTATACTCATTTCTGGAGGAATTGGTGCCTATATTGGCATGACCATTTCTAAATTAAAAAGCAAAAGCGAACAAAGCACTTTACAAGAGCGTCAAAATCAATTGAGCTTAACTATTGAAGAACTCAAACAGAATTTAACAAAAATTGAAGCTGAACGTGAAGATATTCGTCGTGAAAAAGACTTCCTAAGTTCAGAATTAACTAGAAAAAATACCGAATTCGAAAATCTTCAACAACAAAATCTTAAGCGCGACGAAGAGCTCGCCAAACAACAAGAGCAATTGCGTAAAGATTTTGAATTAATGGCTTCCAAAATATTAGATGAAAAGAGTGAAAAATTTACCCTTCAGAATAAAGAGAATATCAAACAAATACTAAATCCGCTTCAAGAAAAAATTCAGGTATTTGAAAAGAAGGTTGAAGACACTCAAAAAGAAAGTATCTCCATGCACAGTGCATTAAAAGAGCAGCTGTTAGGTTTAAAAGACTTGAATCAGCAAATGACCAAGGAAGCCACTAATCTTACTAGAGCACTAAAAGGTGATAGCAAAATGCAAGGAAATTGGGGCGAATTGGTGCTAGAACGTGTTCTTGAGAAATCTGGTTTAGAAAAAGACCGAGAGTATTTCGTTCAGCAAAGTTTTACCACTGCTGAAGGCTCACGTGTACTGCCAGATGTGGTATTGCATCTTCCTGATAACAAACGAATGATTATTGACAGTAAAGTATCTTTAACCGATTACGAACGTTATGTTAATGCTGATGAAGATGAAAGACCTCAGTTTTTAAAAGCTCATGTGAATTCTATCAGAAAACATGTTGATCAACTTTCTGACAAAAAGTACGAGGACTTATATGATATACAATCGCCAGATTTTGTATTGATGTTTATTCCTATTGAACCTGCTTTTGCCATTGCCATAAATGATGACAACTCTTTATACAATAAAGCCTTTGAAAAGAACATTGTTATCGTAACACCTTCTACTCTACTTGCCACTTTACGAACCATTGACACCATGTGGAATAACGAAAAACAACAACAAAATGCCATAGAAATTGCCAGACAAGCTGGTGCTCTTTATGATAAGTTTGAAGGATTGGTAAGTGATTTAACAGGTGTTGGCAAAAAAATTGATGCTGCAAAAGCCGATTATTCATCTGCCATGAATAAATTGGTTGAAGGACGAGGCAATTTAATTTCAAGTGTTCAAAAACTTAAAAAGCTAGGGGCTAAAGCTAAAAAGTCACTTCCAGAAGCTATTGTTAAAAGAGCTAAGAGCGATGACTAATCATAATTAAATATTCCATATTTAAGGAATATATTTGTTTATTCCATAAAAAAGGAATATATTTACTTATTCCATAAAAAAGGAATGTTATGACAAGTGTAATCACAGGAGATATTATAAAGTCTAGAGATGCTGAAAATTCAGAATGGATGAGTATCTTAAAATTTGCATTGACCTACTTATGTAAAGACGAATCCTATTGGGAAATTTATAGAGGAGATAGCTTTCAAATAGAAATTGAAGATATACAAAAGAGTTTTGAGGCGGCAACTTACATTAAAGCCTGTATAAAAACAATTAAAGGATTAGACGTAAGAATGGCAATTGGCATTGGAGAAAAGTCATTTAAAGGTAAAAAAGTGAGTGAATCTAATGGTGAAGCTTTTCGGTTTTCTGGTGAAACTTTAGAATCTTTAAAAAAAGAAAAGATAAATCTTAAAATTAAAACCAAAAATAAAGTATTAAACAATGAACTTAACTTGTATTTTAAATTAATACTATTAAGTACAGATCATTGGACAAGCAATTCAGCAGAAATAGTAAAACTATCACTAGAGCATCCACAAATGCTACAAAAGGAATTGGCAAAACTAATAGGCACTAATCAAAATGCAATAAGCAAACGAATTAAACGTGCTAATTTGGATGTAATTTTAGAATTAGATAGTATGTATAGACAAAAAATTGATACCTTAATACAATGATTTTACTTACCAAACTGTTTTTAGCACATATTATTGGCGATTTTTTTCTACAACCAAAGCATTGGGTCAAAGAAAAAGAAAAGAAAAAACTAAAATCTCCCAAACTTTATTTTCATGTAGCTATACATTTCGCATTATTGTTCCTTATTCTTTGGGATTTAGCACTTTGGCCAATCATACTTATTATTGGTGGTTTACATTTAATTATTGATGCTTTAAAGCTCATTGCACAAAAGAAAAAAACAAAGCGATTATGGTTTTTTATAGACCAAGTTTTACATGTTTTGGTCATTATTACAACTTACTACGTTTATACCAATACAACCTTAGACTACAATAGTATTTTCACTGAGCAAAATCTAATCCTTATTACGTGTTTGGTTTTTTTAACACGACCTGTTTCAATCATAATGAAAACCATTTTTACCAAGTGGAACATTTCAAAGCTAACAGAAAATAATGAATCACTTAAAGATGCTGGAGAATATATTGGTATACTTGAGCGCTTATTGGTGTTCATATTTATCATCACAAATCATTGGGAAGCTGTTGGCTTTTTAATCACAGCAAAATCGGTATTTAGATTTGGCGATTTAAAAGAAAGCAAACACCGAAAACTAACTGAATACATCTTAATTGGAACACTTATTAGTTTTGGAATTGCCATTACTGTTGGGTTAATCTTTAATGCTCTTACATAAAAAAACCATCAGTTAAAACTGATGGTTTTTTATATATTTTTAGAATGTACCTTTTATTCCTTTACAAATCGTTTTGTCTGTGTTCCTGTTTTATTAGTTATTTTAACTAAGTAAACTCCAGCATTCCATCTTGATGCATTAATACTTGTATTGGTACCTGTAAGCGCTTGAGCATGAATACGTTTTCCTAAAATATCATAAACTTCAATCTTTGTGTCATTAGTTTTTTGAGCAAGACTGATATTTAGCTTAGATCTACTTGGATTTGGATAGATAGAAAAATCAACTTTTTTTGTTTCATTAACACTCAATGTTGTTAAAGCCTCAATATTATCAAGATGCATTTCAGCATTAATAAACTCTCCGATAAATGAAGCCACTGGATTACTTAAAATCCTGAAATGTGTTACATCTCCAAGTGTTCCATTTACATCAAATCCTGGTGCTCCAAGGCTACCACTGCCATCGCCTACAGAAGTTAAGTCACTGGCACCAATAGGAATCGTTACTGTAGTCCAACCTGCTCCAGCTGCTACAGTAACAAATGTTGAAGATGAAAATTTCCCTCCATCTCCTGTTATAGCAACTCGTACATCAATATCATTTGTTAATGCTCTTACATTAAATCTAATTGCAATAATGCCTTCAGACGCAAAATCTCCAGTCCATTGAGATTCATTAAAAATAATTAGCCTTCCTCCAGATCCTGTAAAACCAGTAGCGTAATCTTCAAGATAACTATCGGCACCACCAGCTGGACCATCTGATGATATATTAACAGGAGTTGTTGCCGAACCATCAATCCATCCTTGAACAGTATCATCTTCAAAATCATCAATTTGCCCAGCTGTGACTTGTGCATAGGTAAAACTGCTTAAAAAGCATAAGAATAATAAAGTAAGTAAAGTTTTTTTCATAATATTTTTGAGTTATTGTTAAGCTAAAATAATAATTTTTAAGCATTTGTAGCAAAATAACATTTAAAAGAATCTTTAATGAATGAAGTTGACATGGCAGTTTTTATTTTAAGAAATTCATTAATTTCTAAAAATCTGGCAAAAGGGTAAGGAATCAAGTGCATAACTTTTTTATTATTTTGAATAAGCCTTAAAAAAGAAAGCTAAGTTATTTGAAGAGCTTAATTAGAATACCATTCTCTTTGGAATTATAAATACTTAAATGTTTTTTTAGATTAATTATATAAGAGACCATCAGTTTAAAACTGATGGTCTCATAATCATATTGTTTAAAATATTTATTCTTTTACAAATCGCTTTGTTTGTGTACCTATTTTATTTGTTATTTTCACTAAATAGACACCTAAATTCCATCTAGATACATTAATACTGGATTGCATACTTGTAAGTATTTGTGAATGAATACGCTTTCCCAATATATCATAAACCTCAATTTTTGTATTATTTGTATTTTGTGCAAGATTAATATTTAATTTATAACCACTTGGATTAGGATAAATAGAAAAATCAATCTTATTTACGTTGTCTAAACTTAATGTACCCTCTGGGACTACAGTTATAGTTCCATACATCAATGATGAATGTGGAAAACATTCAAAATCAAAAACACCTACATCCATAAAAGTATATGAATAAGTATAGGGAGCATCATAAAAGGTAAAATCATCACCAGGAGTACCAAAAGTTCCTCGAGGAACACTTTTTACATTGTGTCCAAATCCCTCAAATACCCATTCTACAGTATCTCCTTCTTCAATAGTTATATTAGTATCAAATAAAGTGTCTGGATCATCCTCAGCAGGAACAGAAAAAAAATTCCAAGGTATTGTTATAGTTTCTGTTTGGGAAAAACTAAAAACAAAAGTGAAAAATAATAATAAAGTAAGTAAAGTTTTTTTCATAGTATTTCTGAGTTATTTTAAGCTAAAATAGTAATTTTTAGGTATTTGTACTAATAGAATCCTTTAAAAGGAAATTATTTACTCAAGTACATTTTTCGTCGCGCATACAAATCATAAAACTCATCGTCTTTCAAACTATCAATAAATAGAATGCTTTCTCCTGTACTTTTCATTTCTGGGCCTAATTGCTTATTCACATTATGAAATTTATTAAAAGAGAATACTGGTTGCTTAATAGCGTAGCCTTCTAATTTTGGTTGAAAGTTAAAGTCCTTAACCTTTTTGGCTCCTAGCATTACCTTTGTTGCATAATTAACGTAAGGCTCTCCATAAGCTTTGGCTATAAAAGGAACTGTACGAGATGCTCTTGGATTGGCTTCTATGATATAAACCATATCGTCTTTAATGGCGAATTGAATATTTATCAATCCTACTGTATTAAGAGCCAATGCAATTTTTTTGGTATGGTCTTTAATCTGTTGCATTACTAAATCACCTAAATTAAAAGGTGGCAATGTAGCATTACTATCGCCTGAATGAATTCCGCAAGGCTCTATATGCTCCATGATTCCTATGATATAAACATCTTCTCCATCACAAATAGCATCAGCCTCAGCTTCAATAGCTCCATCTAAATAATGGTCTAACAGCAATTTATTATTTGGGATTTTTCTGAGCAAATCAACCACATGTTCTTCCAATTCTTGTTTGTTTATAACAATTTTCATGCCTTGTCCTCCTAAAACATAAGATGGTCTCACTAAAATTGGGAAATCCAGTTTATCTGCTACTGCAAGTGCTTCATCTGCTGTGGTAGCAATATCAAACTCTGGATAAGGAATGTTTAATTCTTTTAACAAGGTTGAAAAGCTTCCTCTATCTTCTGCTAAATCTAGTGCTTGATAACTTGTGCCAAGTATTTTTATACCATAACGATCTAGCTTCTCTGCTAGTTTTAAGGCGGTTTGCCCACCTAACTGCACAATGACTCCTTCAGGTTTTTCGTGACGAATGATATCATAGATGTGTTCCCAGAAAACAGGTTCAAAATACAGTTTGTCTGCAGTGTCAAAATCTGTTGAAACCGTTTCAGGGTTACAGTTTATCATAATGGTTTCATAACCACACTCTTTTGCAGCATAAACACCATGAACACAGCAATAATCAAACTCTATACCTTGACCAATTCGGTTAGGTCCAGAGCCTAAAACTACTACTTTTTTTCTGTCTGTGACTACACTTTCGTTATCTGTATAACGATTTCCATCTGCTGTTTCAACTTCTCCTTCAAAAGTTGAATAATAATATGGAGTTTGTGCTTTAAATTCGGCTGCACATGTATCGACCAATTTATAAACACGATTGATGTTCATTTCAACACGCTTGTTATACACTTGACTTTCTAAACAGCCTAACATGTGTGCTATTTGTCTGTCGCCATAACCTTTTTGTTTGGTTTCTAATAATAAATCACGTTCAATGTTTTCAATTTTAAAAGTTGAAATCTCCTTTTCAAGAAAATGCAGTTCTTCATACTGTTTTAAGAACCACATATCAATTTTAGTGATTTCGTGAATTCTGCTTAACGGAATTCCCATTTGTATAGCGTCATAAATAACAAACACACGATCCCAACTTGCAAATTTTAGCTTGCTAATTATCTGATCGTAATCTTTATAACCTTTACCATCTGCACCTAAACCATTACGTTTAATTTCTAGTGATTGTGTAGCTTTGTGAAGCGCTTCTTGAAAAGAACGACCAATACCCATTACTTCACCAACAGACTTCATTTGCAATCCTAAAGTTCTGTCACTTCCTTCAAATTTATCAAAATTCCAACGTGGTATCTTTACAATAACATAATCTAAAGTTGGTTCAAATAGTGCCGAAGTTGATTTTGTGATTTGGTTTTGTAGCTCATCTAAATGATAACCAATAGCTAGTTTGGCAGCAATTTTAGCAATAGGATATCCTGTAGCTTTACTTGCTAATGCAGACGAACGTGATACACGCGGATTGATTTCAATGGCAATAATATCTTCATTTTCATCAGGACTTACAGCAAATTGCACATTACAACCTCCTGCAAAATCACCAATACTGCGCATCATGTGTATTGCCATATCACGCATTCTCTGGTATGTTCTGTCACTTAAAGTCATTGCTGGTGCAACAGTAATTGAATCTCCAGTATGAATTCCCATTGGATCCATGTTTTCAATAGAGCAGATAATGACTACATTGTCATTAGAATCACGTAATAGTTCAAGTTCGTATTCTTTCCAGCCAATTAAGGCTTTATCAATCATTACTTCGTGAATAGGTGAAACCTCTAAACCACGAGTTAACAACTCGTCAAAATCTTCTTCTTTATAAACAAAGGAAGCTCCTGCTCCACCTAAGGTAAATGAGGCTCTAATAACCAATGGAAAACCAAATTCTTGAGCTATTTCTTTTCCTTTTAAGTAGGAAGTCGCTGTAGCTTGAGGAGCCATAGGAATACCTATTTTTAGCATTAATTCCCTGAACTGTTCTCTATCTTCAGTGATATTTATAGCATCAATATCAACACCTATAATTTCAACATTAAAATCTTCCCAAATTCCTTTTTCATCTGCTTCAATACATAAGTTTAAAGCAGTTTGCCCTCCCATTGTTGGCAATACTGCGTCAATTTGAGGGTGTTCTTTTAATATTTTAATGATAGATTTTGTATTTAATGGCAAAAGGTACACATGGTCTGCCATTGAAGGATCTGTCATTATGGTTGCTGGATTGGAATTGATAAGGATTGTTTCAATTCCATCTTCACGAAGTGATCGTAAAGCTTGGGTTCCAGAATAATCAAATTCACATGCTTGTCCAATAATAATTGGTCCAGATCCAATAATAAGTATGGATTTTAGGTCTGCTCTTTTAGGCATTTTTAGTAGTTATGTTTTTAATTATAAAAATTTTTCAAAAATAGGTAACGATAGAATATAAAAAAAGGCGTTACGACCAGTAACACCTTTAATATATTAACAATTGTTAATCATTATTTTTTATGCTTTAATTCAGAAGATACAGATAATTTCTTTCTTCCCTTTGCTCTTCTACGTGCAAGTACTTTTCTACCATTAGCAGATGCCATTCTTTCCAAGAAACCATGTTTGTTTCTTCTCTTTCTTTTTGATGGCTGAAACGTTCTTTTACTCATTGTCTATATCTTTAAAATCTTCTATTCTTTTTTCTTAATAATACGTTTTGATTTATTCCTCAAAACTGCGTGCAAATATACAAAGAGTTTTTACTTTGCCAAACCTAAATTTAAAAATATTTACAATTGTTTTTATTACCTTTGCATTCTGAAATTTAAAAGCAGAAAATGTACAATAAAAACATAAAATTAGTTATTGCAATTTTAATCATTGCTTATGCTGTTTACCAATTTATCGAAGGCTTTATTGGAAATGGTATCATGTTTATTTTATTATCTCTAATATTCATTTTTCTTTATTTTAAAAATGAATTTATACTTCTTGCTTTTTTAAAATTAAGAAAACAAGATTTTGATGGCGCTAAGAAATGGTTGGATAAGATTAAAAAGCCACAATCTGCATTAACAACTAAACAACAGGGTTATTATAATTACTTGAATGGAATTATGGTATCACAAACCAATATGAATGAAGCTGAAAAGTATTTTAAAAATGCTATTTCACTTGGTTTATCAATGGATCACGATTTGGCAATGGCGAAATTGAATTTAGCAGGAATTGCTTTTACTAAAAGGCGAAAGCAAGAGGCTAACTTACTATTGGCTGAAGCGCAAAAACTGGATAAAAGAGGAATGCTAACAGAGCAGATAAAAATGATGAAGCAGCAAATGAAAAAAGCTTCAATTCCTAATCAACACTATGGAAGTCCAACATCTTCTAGGCAAGGCAGACGAAGTAGGCGATAAATTTAAAGCAATGGCGCCCAAAGCCTGCAAAAGGATTCTTTAACTTTTACAAATCTAGATCTTGTTATCCAGGCATCATATTCTACTAATTCGCTATCCTTAATATCTATCATAAACTGTTTTTTAAGGCTTTCACAAATATTTTTGTCATAGACAAGCGCATTGACTTCAAAATTAATATTAAAGCTTCTATAATCCATATTAGCAGTGCCTACTGAGGTAAACACATCGTCAACAACCATTGTTTTGGCATGAATAAAACCTTTATTGTACCTATAAACTTTAACATTTGCTTCTAGTAATTTTTCTATATAAGAATTGGTAGCATATTGTGCTGTCCATGAATCTGAGTTTTTAGGGATAATAATGCGTACATCTATATCACATCTTGAAGCTATTTGTATGGCTGTAATAATTTCGTCGTTTGGTATGAAGTATGGCGTTGTTATGTAGACGTAATCTTCTGCATTGGTAATAGCAGTAAACATAGCTTCCATAATATTGGCCCAATCTGAATCTGGGCCGCTGGAAGCAATTTGAACACCTAGTTTATTATCATATTTTGTATCAGAAAATAAACTTTTTGTGATTTTTAGATTGTTATTTGATACAAATTGCCATGTTGTTAAAAACAATATCTGCAATGACTTAACAGCTTCACCTTTAATTCTAAGGTGTGTATCACGCCAGAATCTTTCATCTGTTTCATAATTTACATAGTTGTCAGAAATATTCATGCCTCCAACATAACCAATTTCACCATCAATTACGACAATTTTTCTATGGTTTCTATAATTCATTTTGCCAGTAAACTGACTAAATAATACAGGCATAAACGGATAAAATTCTATGCCGCTTTCTTTCATTTTTTTCTTAACCTTTCTGGAAATTTTACTTCCAACATCATCAAAAGACAATCTTACCTTTACACCTTCAATGGCTTTTTCGCATAATGCTGAAATAATTTTTGATCCAATAATATCATCTTTTAAAATATAATATTCAAAATGTATATGATGCTTAGCATCTTTTATATCTTGCAACAGATACTTAAATTTTTCTTCACCATTTATCAATATATCTACTTCATTATGTATTGTGAGTTTTGTTTTCTCATTATTGTGAAGTAGCTTGATGAGTTTGTTTTTTTCGTCTAACATCTCATCTATTTTCTGGAGTATGTCAGGTTCTAATTCAAGTTCTTGTTGAATTTCTTTAATTACAGAACGGTTACGTATATTTTTACGGTTAAATATCTTTGTTTTTCGATATTCTTGTCCAAAAAAGTAATACACCAACAACCCTAGAAAAGGGAATATTGCCAACATTAAGATATAAGAATATGTCTTATTTGGGTTTCTGTTTTTCTGAATAATTACAAGGGCTGCAGAAATTGCAATTGCATAATTAAGAAATATAATTATGGTCCAAAAATTATCCTTAATAAATTCCACTATTTAAGGTTTTGAATAATATCCTTCTTTTGGAATTTCTATAAAGTACTCTTTACGTGAATTATTATTAAGATGCGGTTCTCGTAACCAAGGATTATGTAGTTTCAATATTTTATAATTAATACCAAATTGCTCAGAAAACTTAACAAAATCCGTCACAGCTGTATCTACAGATACTTTGTAGGTTGGTATTGATTTGTATAAATCTTTATATCTAAAATTGAATCCGTATTTGTCTGGATGGTTTAGGATTTCTTTTAAAGCAACAATTCTAAACATATATCTTCCTGTTTCCTCTCCTAATAACAAATCGTAATAATCGGTTACATTTTGGTCTTTTAATCTATTAGCAACACCAGCCATTCCTGCGTTATATGATGCTGCTGCCAATGTCCATGAGCCTAATTTATCTTTAGCTTTTTTTAAGTAATCACAAGCAACTTCAGTGGCTAATTCTAAATTATAGCGTTCATCAACATTATCATTTACTTCTAAGCCATATTCTCTTCCAGTGGTTTTCATAATTTGCCAAACACCTCTTGCTCCAGCTGGAGATACTGCATTAGTTAAGCCGCTTTCTATAACTGCCAAATATTTAAAATCGTCAGGAATTCCATGCTTTTTCAAGATTGGTTCAATCACTGGAAAGTACTTGTTGGCACGTTTAAACATTAACAAAGCGTTAGATTGCCAATAGGTATTAACCAACAATTCCCTATCCATACGTTCTAAAACATCTGGATCATTTAAGGGCATTGGTTCACCAGCAAAATTTAAGTTTTCAGGAACGCTTAAAGCATAAACATTGTAATCGTTTATGATTTTCTTTTCTAAATTTTCATCACTTGGAGCATCTTGTACTGCAAAAATAAACAGCGCAGATAAACTTAATAATCCAAGACATGCTAAAATATTTTTAATTGTCTTCATCATTTTAAAAAGTTTATTAGGCATTAAAAATAAGGAAAAAACTGGAACAGTACTAAATTTTAACTAAGAATCAATTGTGGAAGGTTTTCGTTAAACCACTTATATTTATTAATAATCATGATGTGTGTTCCTCCTTTTACAACAATGCAATCAGATATATGTTTAATTGAAAAAACAGGATCATGGTCTCCATGAATATGAACAAT
>JAUIGO010000097.1 GCA_030429955.1 Bacteroidia bacterium | reverse complement strand
AGATGCTTGTGGCAATGAAACGGTTCATGTACAAACCATAACAGTAGAGGACAATACAGCTCCAAGTTTCAATGAAACACTTCCATCAGATGTTACCGTTGAATGTGATGCCATTCCATCCGCAGCGACCTTAACGGCAAGTGATAGTTGCGGTAGTGCTACAGTAAGCTTTGGAGAAAGCTCAGCAGCTGGTTCATGTGCAAACGAAGAGGTCATTACCAGAACATGGACAGCAACAGATGCTTGTGGCAATGAAACGGTTCATGTACAAACCATAACAGTAGAAGACAATACAGCTCCAACATGGATAGCTGAACCATCGGATTATACGTTTTCTTGTGATGGCATATCAGATCCAGCAGATGCATTTAATACGTGGTTGGCTAGTTTTTCTGGAGAAGATACTTGTGGTACTGCAACAGTTTCAAATGATAATACAGGTTTGAGTTATGATTGTGATTCAGTTGGAACTGAAACCGTTACGTTTACGTTGACTGATTTATGCGGAAATAATATTAGTAAGCAAGTAACGTTTACAGTAGAAAACACACTTGGAGTTGAATCAGAATTTATTGAAGAAATTAAAATATTTCCAAACCCAGCTATTAATAGTGTTACTATATCAGGATTAAAATCTGATAGTAAAGTATTGATTTATGATATATTAGGAAAACAGGTTAAAAATTTATCAGTTCAAAATAAAGTTGCTTTTGGTTTAGACTTGCCCTCTGGAATATATTTAATTAAGATTTTCGAGAACGAAAAATCAACGATTAAAAAGTTGATTATTAAATAGTGATATAATATAAATTACTTATTAAAAGATGAGATTCAAATTAATGCAATTTGAATCTCATCTTTATTTTTATTTTTCTGTTTTTTAATATTCGTTTTTAAATAATATGAATCCTGCCCAAGAGCATTGATACACTTAGACATTATTTTGTTAGAGTGATTTGAGGTTACTTATTTCGTTTTAGTGATGTTGTACGTTTTTTTATAAAACTCTATTATAGGCTGAAAAGGTCCTTTTTGATGTTGCTCCATTGAAAAAGGATCTTGATAAGGAGGATAAGGTGTTGATACAGGTTTTTTTAATAAATCTGGAAAATCCAGATTAAGATTAGTTTTTATTGGTCGTTGCATTTGGTTGATATAGCCAGCAACATCATAAGCTTCTTCATCTGTTAGTTTCAATGCTTCGTAAGTATCATCAAAAGGCATATTGGCTTTAATGAATTGTGCAGCAGTAATGACTCTGTTCATTCCTGCGCCATTATTATAAGAATCATTTCCCCAAAGTGGTGGATATTCATAAGTAAAACCATTTGATGATTTTACGCCTTTACCTTCAATACCATGGCATCTAATACAGACATTGTTATAAATTTGTTTTCCGTTTTCCAGATCAATGGCTCTATTTGGTATTTCAATATTTACAAAGCCTTGCCCTTTAATATTTCCATCTTCTGGAGCATAGCGATTGAGCCATTTTAAATATGCTACTAAAGCAGTCATTTCTTCACTTTCTGGAGGTAACATTTTGCCGTTCATACTACGTTCAAAACAACCGTTGATGCGTTCTTCGATGGTGCCTATTTTATTTTCTCTGCCTCTGTATTGTGGAAAACGATTAATAACACCAATTAAGGGAGCAGCATAAGGTTTTGTACCTGCTTGCAAATGACAATTATTGCAAGACAATCTATTGCCTGAATACACCTTTTCTGAATTTCCGTTGTCAGGGCCAATATATTTTGGTGTATTCTGAAATAGTTCAAAACCATATTTCACTATTTTATTTTCATCTGAATCATCAAGTTGAGCTATATCATAGTTCATGAAGTAAACATTCTCAACTTCATTTACAGAATTCTCTAAAAAATTGAAAGAAATCACTCCAAAATACCATAGCATAGTTATAGTGCCAAGTATGAGTAAGCAGCCAAAGTAACCACAAGCAATACGAATAATTTTTTTGTAATTTTTATATGCAGGATTGGAATTCATGCACTAAATAATTTCTTTAACATTCATTGATTTACGCAATTTATCACCTTCTTCAGCAATAATATCTATAATTTCTTCAATGTCTTTTTCAGAAGTTCTAAAGTTAACAATACAAGCTCTCATACAATACTCTTCATTAATAATGGCGTTGGATAAAAATAATTTCCACCATTTTGCAAGTTGGTGACAAGGGTTTCATTAAGTTGATTTAAATATAAGTTTTTATTCTTAACTAATTTAGGTAATTCTTTAGGCACATATCTAAATGTTATTGATTAACCCATAGCCATTAATTTTAATATCTTTTACTGAAATATCTTTTGGTGTTGATCGTTGTTTATTCATAATACAATTTTATGGTTTAATCTTGATGTAAATTTAAAGGTCTGAGCAAAGTATTAGTGTCATGGATTATTAGCACTTTGAAAGATACATAATTTTAAAAATAGTATTTAGTTTGATTAATTAAATGTACGTTTTACATCAATTTTTTGTAACATTTTATAAAATTGAACGTCCTATAAGTAATCAATCAAATCATTTTTAGCCATGAGACAAGACAGACAACTTATCGTTTTAACACATCTGAGTCAACTAATCACTTTAGTAATAGGCTTTGGTAGTTTAATTTTACCTTTAATTCTTTGGATGACCAATAAAGAAAAAGTGTATCAAATGGATGCACATGGTAAGAACATTATCAATTTTCAATTGAGTATTCTTATTTATTCACTTATTTGTATTCCATTGATTCTATTATTAGGATTAGGTATTTTAGGACTTATTGTGCTAGCATTTGTAGCTATCATATTTCCAATTATTAATGCTATTAAAGCTAGTAATGGTGAAACACCAACGTATCCTTTGTCAATTAATATTATTCATTAATAATACTATGGAAAAGGAAAAGAGTTTTGCTTACTATTTGGCTATAGGATCAGCAATTGGAACATCGTTGGGAATAACTATAGGAACTGTGTATGGTTCGGTAAATGACAGTGTTGGTAATGGGATTGCATTAGGAGTCTCTATAGGAGCTGCATTTGGTGTAATGATTGGGTTGGTGCTAAACGCAATTTTTAACTATCAAGAAAAATAAAAAACGTTATCTCTTAGTTTTATTAGTTAGTTAGTGAATTTCCATGCAAATGGAAATCTTTTAGAGATAATGAAAAAAGCTCACCTTTTGGTGAGCTTTTTTTGGTGTTATTTATCTTCAAAGTTTTATTTAGTATAGTTATCATATTTATTAATGCTACCTAATTTGTTAAAAAAATAATTTACTAAATTGAAAGTCTCTTTGTGATGATGGTTGCTATAACCATAAGTTTTTTCTTCACGGAAAAATAATTCTTTTTCCAGATTGGATCATACCTTCTTTCTTTTTGTTCCACTTTAGAGTAATAAAAAAGCTCAATTAGTGAGCTTTTTTTGAAAATACGAATTAGAGATTCCTGCCTTCGCAGGAATTAATTAGTTGTTCAGCATTACAGGCATCACAAGCATGGTAACATTTTCACCTTCATCTAAACCATCAATAGGCGTTAATATACCTGCTCTGTTTGGTAAGCTCATTTCAAGTTGTACATCGTCCGAGCTTAAATTATTCAACATTTCAGTTAAAAAACGTGAGTTAAAACCAATTTGCATATCATCACCTTGGTAATCACAGGTTAAGCGCTCTTCAGCTTTGTTAGAATAGTCTATATCTTCTGCAGAAATGTTAAGCTCAGCTCCAGCGATTTTAAGTCTGATTTGATGTGTGGTCTTGTTTGAGAAGATAGACACACGACGCACAGAATTTAAAAACTGAGTTCTTGCAATTGTTAACTTGTTCGGATTTTCTTTTGGTATGACAGCTTCGTAATTTGGGTACTTTCCATCTATCAATCGACAAATAAGAACAGAATTGTCAAACACGAATTTTGCATTTGAGTCATTGTACTCAATAACCACATCATCTTCAGATCCTAATAAAATTCCTTTTAAAAGATTTAAAGGTTTTTTTGGCATGATAAATTCAGCCGTTTCAGATGCCGAAACATCACTACGCGTGTATTTTACCAATTTATGAGCATCAGTTGCCACAAAGGTTAAACTCTCAGTTGAAAACTGAAAGAATACACCACTCATTACAGGTCGTAAATCGTCATTACCTGCTGCAAATATAGTTTTGCTAATCGCAGTTGCTAAGATATCTCCAGAGATGGTTGTAGCACTTGGATTATCCAATTCCACAGCCTTTGGAAACTCTTCACCATTAGCATAAGCCAAGGCATATTTTCCATGATTAGAGCTTATTTCAATGGTATTATTATCTTCAACAATAAACGTTAGTGGTTGCTCAGGAAATGTTTTAAGTGTATCCAATAACAGTTTTGCTGGCACTGCAATACTACCTTCGCTATCACTTTCTACATCAATGGTTGAAGACATTGTAGTTTCTAAATCACTTGCAGAAACCGTTAGTTTTGAATTGTTAAGTTCAAATAAGAAATTATCTAAAATAGGTAAGGTGTTTGAACTATTAATAACACCACCAAGAACTTGTAATTGTTTTAATAAATAGGTACTCGATACTATAAATTTCATCTATTTAAAAATA
>JAUIGO010000041.1 GCA_030429955.1 Bacteroidia bacterium | reverse complement strand
GCTAGAGTAGAAGCTGCGTTTAAAATCATTTTAAAAGACCCTAATGTAAAAGCCATCCTTATTAATATATTTGGAGGTATTGTTCGTTGTGATCGTGTTGCTCAAGGTGTCATTGATGCTTATAAAAACATGGGAACAATCAATGTACCTATCATTGTGAGACTTCAAGGAACAAATGCTGATATCGCTAAGGAGTTAATTGATAACTCTGGTTTGGATGTACAAAGTGCTGTAGAGTTTCAAGAAGCTGCAGATAAAGTTCAAGCCGTTTTAGCTTAAGATACAATAACATAATTTTTAATTAAGAGTAGTGTAACACACTACTCTTTTTTTGTGCCTAATTTTGAATCGTATTCATTGACCGTGTGTTAATAGTGTGCTAATTAACGTTAAACATTAGTTAACGCATGTAACAATCAAAATATAGAACAGTCTATATAGTATCAATCAATTTTTATTCAATCAATTTAATTAAAACGAACAATTATGAAACAATTAAAAACTTTACTACTTGCTGTAGCGATTACTGCTAGTGGTGTGCTTGCTGCAAGCAACGAAGACAAGAAAGCTGACTCAGTTGTGATTACTGAAGAAATTGGAAAATTACTAAAAGACCCTAGTTTTTTAGTAGATAAGGATATCGTAGCAGACGTGACCCTTACTTTAAACAAAAATAACGAGATCGTTGTTTTATCTGTAGACTCTAATGAATTATATGTAGAGAACTTTATTAAAAGTAGACTTAATTATAAGGAACTTCCTTCAACATTTTCTACAAAGGAAAAAACGTTTAAGGTTCCTGTAAGAGTTACTGCAGAAGAAAAATAAATCTTTTATTTTGAATTAGTCTATAAAAACTCCCAAGAAAGCCTTGGGAGTTTTTTTATGCCTATATAACTAATATCTGTCTTTTTTAATACCATTTAGGAAGATAATTTTATTGCTCACTGACCTTTCAATTTATAAGACTGCAGTTCATCGATAATGCAATTTGGATTCCTTTAAACTAGAATATAACCGAATATCACATAACTATCTGAAATACAATTACTTAAGTTAAATAGGTATGTGAAAGCCCAAAAAACAACGATGAAACGAAGTTGAGTTTTCGATAATGTACGCTATATCTACGATTATTAAAAGATTATTCTCGCTACTTTTATATTGTAATAATTAATACTCCCTCAGTGATGATAAATCGTGTAGAAAAATTAAGTTTGCTCTCCGAAATGATAGCCTTTGCTAGGATTGACAAAACTTTAAAGGACATAGAATATAATTTCTTATTAGGAGTCGCTAAACAATTGGAAATTACTCGTGAAGATTTCGATTATTTGCTAGACAATCCTGTAACACATATAAATCTAAAATCTCATAGTGAACGTATTGTTCAGTTTCATAGACTTGTATTGTTAATGAACCTTGGACAAACTATCACTGATAGAGAATTAGTAAGACTTCATAATTTTGGACTTCGAATGGGTTTAAGTCATGAGTCTATAAATAAGGTGCTTGATTTAATGGAAAGTTTCCCTAATAAAATCATTCCACCTGATTTCTTGATTGATATCTTTAAAATTCAGTATAATTAAAACTATACCTTAAGGTCTGAAAGTTTACTCTGATAATTTTTAATTTCATCTCTGAGTTTGGCTGCAAGTACAAAGTCTAATTCTTTGGCAGCTTGTTCCATAAACTTTCTAGTATCTCTTATTTTCTTTTCCAATTCTGGTTTAGATAAATACGCACTTTCAGGCTCAGCAGCTTTTTGAGCTTCCAATTCATAATAATACGAACTGACCGAATTTTTAGTCAGTGCATTATCCAAGCTTTTATTTAAAGCTTTTGGAGTTACATTGTGTTCAGTATTGTAGGCAATTTGTTTCTCACGTCTGTAATTGGTTTCATCAATGGTTTTTTGCATGCTGTTGGTTATTTTATCAGCGTACATAATAGCTTTTCCATTCAAGTTTCTTGCAGCTCTACCAACCGTTTGCGTTAATGAGCGAGCCGAACGCAAAAATCCTTCTTTATCTGCATCTAAAATAGCAACCAAAGACACTTCTGGTAAATCAAGTCCTTCACGTAAGAGGTTAACACCAACCAAAACGTCAAATAAGCCTTTACGCAAATCTTGCATAATCTCTACGCGCTCCAAAGTGTCAACATCACTGTGGATGTATCTACATCTCACTTGAATTCTAGTTAAATATTTAGTCAATTCTTCAGCCATACGCTTGGTCAAGGTTGTTACCAGAGTACGTTCATCTTTTTCAACACGTTGCTGAATTTCCTCAATTAAATCATCTATCTGATTTAAACTAGGTCGTACTTCAATAACAGGATCCAACAATCCAGTTGGTCTGATCACTTGCTCCACATAAATACCATCGGTTTTTTGCAGCTCGTAATCAGCAGGTGTTGCACTTACGTATATGACTTGATTTTGTAAAGCTTCAAATTCTTCAAACTTCAATGGCCTGTTGTCCATAGCTGCTGGCAACCTAAAACCATATTCCACCAAATTTTCTTTTCTACTTCGGTCGCCTCCATACATGGCATGCACTTGCGAAATGGTAACATGACTTTCATCAACAACCATTAAGTAATCATCAGGAAAATAATCCAATAAGCAGAAAGGTCTTGAGCCAGCTTCTCTACCATCCAAATAACGAGAATAGTTTTCAATGCCTGAACAATAACCCAACTCACGAATCATCTCAAGGTCGAATTCGGTTCGTTCTTTAAGTCGTTTGGCTTCTAGATGTTTACCAATATCTTTGAAGTAATCGTGTTGTTTCATCAAATCATCCTGAATCAATTTTATGGCATTTTGCAAGATATCAGGAGAGGTTACAAACATGTTTGCTGGATAAATATTCAGTCTGTCATATTTTTCAATCACCTCATTGGTTTGCATGTTAAAAGACTCGATATCTTCAATTTCATCTCCAAAAAAGTGAATTCTAAATGGATCGTCTCCATAACTTGGAAACACATCCACAGTATCACCTTTTATTCTGAAATTTCCGTGATTAAATTCACCTTCCGTTCGAGAATATAAACTTTGAACTAATTGATGTAATAGTTTTGTTCTTGAAATAACTTGGTCACGCTGTATGGAAATTACATTTTTTTGAAACTCTACTGGATTTCCAATACCATATAAACAGGACACAGAAGCAACAACCAAAACATCACGACGACCAGAAAGCAGAGCAGAGGTTGTACTTAAACGCATCTTCTCAATTTCTTCATTAATCGATAAATCCTTTTCTATATAAACACCTGAAACAGGAATGTAGGCTTCTGGTTGGTAGTAATCATAGTACGATACAAAATACTCTACTGCATTATCAGGAAAAAACTGTTTAAATTCTGAGTATAATTGTGCTGCTAAAGTTTTATTGTGTGCCAATACTAATGTTGGACGCTGTACAACTTCAATAACATTAGCAACTGTAAAGGTTTTACCAGAACCAGTGACACCAAGAAGTGTTTGGTATTTTTCATTACCATTAATGCCATCAACCAGTTGTTTGATAGCCTCTGGTTGATCTCCTGTTGGACTGAATTCTGATTTTATTTTGAAACGCATTGAAAAAGTGGCTAAAGTACTTGACGTGTCTAAATTACTTAAAGTTGCTGAATAATTGGAATTTGAGATTTGGAATTTAACGTTTTAACGAAAAATGTCCACGATATTCTTGACCATCAATTAAGGTAACTGAATACCAATAATCATCTGAAGGTAAAAGTTTACCGTTATAAGTACCATCCCAACCAGTAGTGTGATTGTTTAGAGAGGTTATGAGTTTTCCATTTCGGTTGAAGATATGAATTTCAATACCATCATTAAAAATGTCATTGATTCCTTTTACATGCCAAGTGTCATGGTAACCATCATTATTTGGCGTTAAAAACTTCGGAAACCCTAAAACTGAAATCAGTTTACTAACCACTCCACAACCATTAATATCTCTAACATAAATTGTATGAAATCCAGCAAGCACATTGGTAAACACATTACTGCTTTGGTACAATCCATTTTCATGATCTAAAGCATATTCATAATCACCAGCACCTGAAACCAATACTGTGACTGTATTGTAGATATTTCCACCTTCAATAAGGACTTCATTAATATTTGCAATTTCAGAGGCAGCTACCACAATGGAGCGCGAACTGGAACAACCATTCGGATCAGTTACTGTAACAGTATAAGTACCAATTTCGTTCACATCAATAAACGAAGTGTTTTCTCCTGTACTCCATAAATAGTAGTAGTTGTTTGGCAAATCAAATAAAACACCTCCATACAATCTTATGGTGTCTGGATAACTATTCAAACAATAATATATTGGGTTGTCAGCCGTGACATCAGGTTCTAAAATGGGTGTGTAAAGCACAATTAAATCGACCGTAGAAATGGCATAACATTGGCTATTGCTTTCTATTCTCACATAGATGGTTTGTTGGTCAATGATAGAATTTGTAAACGTTGCACCTAAGCTATTGGTTTCTGCATAAGCATCATCTAAAGTTTCATAATAGTTAACTGTTGCGTTTGGTGGCAACATGGATTGAAACGTTGCTGTTACGTCATTCAAATTAAATTCAGTAAAACCATCTACTTGCTCATCATCACATTGCTCAAAAGGATCAATTGTAATCACAGCAGTAGAAATACGCAGTTCCAATTCAGCAATTGAAAAACAATTATTGTCGTTTACAATGCGTGCATACACAATTTGATTTGATGTTGTGTTCTGAAACGATGAGGCATTTGCAATTGGGTTTGTATTTAATTCAGCTTCTGCTAAAGTGAGAAAGAAATTTTGGGTTTGTAAATTCGGATTTCCATTGGTTAAATCGTTATTGGCATCAAAGAGATTATAAGTAGCAAAACCATCCATTTCAAAATCACATTCGGTTAAGGTCGCATCAAAAACTTCAGGATTTTCAGAATATTCAATGATGATGCTTCCAGCCGATTGGCAACCACTATCTAAAGTCACTTCAACCTCATAGGTTCCAGCATCTACAACCTCGTAAGTTGCATTGGTTTCTCCAATAAGCTCAACACCATCTTTAAACCATTTGTAAGTGCTTAAACCAGTTTCGAAGGCATTGAGTTCTAACGTGTCGTTTTCGCATAAAGCCGTTCTATTGGCTAATAATCTGTCGTCACCTAAGTTGGTGTGCAGCTTAAAACTTCCAGCTTCCAGAAACACAGCAGAATCATAGCGATAGTTTTGTTCGTCAGCAATGACGAGCTTTACATGATAAGTTTCATTAGGAATCACTGTAGTAGTCGCTTCCAAAATAGCAGTTTGTCCATTAAAATTTATGGGAGCTGTAGCATCGTTCCAACTGCCAAAATAGGCTTCATTTTCAGCAGCACAGCCATCAGGAATTTCAGGATGCACTGTGGTTACTTTTACAGGAGTTGTTGTACCTGGTACTAAAGCAATATTAGTGTAAGTTGAAGCTGTAGCAGGACGAATTAAGAAACCAAACAAATCGGAATATTGACAAGTGCTATCGTCGCCTTCTTGATATTCTTCAGAAGCAAACAAGTAGCGAAAACTAATTTGGTCTGCAATGGCAGTGAATTCAAATTCTATAATAGTTGCGTTTAATGTATTGGTTTCGTTTAAGGCTTGTTCCAAATCAGAATCACCTGACCAGTTTGGTGCATCATCATCACTTAAGCTTGTGTTTGGGCCATCAACATTTTGTAAGCGTCCTGTACTGAGAACAATACCATTTTGAAACGGAAAATTGGTTCCTGAAGCATCAAAATAGCCATAGCTTTGGTCAGTACCATTAAAATTACCACCAACCACATTGGTGACTACGACATTTTCAATGCAATTACTATCAATTAAAATATCTTCAATGAGTTGTTGAGGTGTATAAGTGGTGGCATCAGTTTGAACGTTTTGTCCGAATGATACTCCTGAGATAATAAAAAGTAGAAACAGAAATCTTTTCATCAATACCAATTTAATTATAAAATTTCGTATTAAACCCGAAGTTATTTTTAAATGTAAAAACGCTGTGATTGAATTGCATAGCCATAGCTACGGAATTTATGAACAAGGCATTTAGATTTAAAAAGAACAAGGTAATATGTGACATTTTATGGTTAAATTGGTATAAAGTAACTGGAAGGCAAAGATAATTCAGATTTTGAGTATGGCTGCTATTTATATGTTAAAGATTCGATTTTATCGCCTCAACGCAAAATGTCCTTTCACTTGGCATGATATTTTACGCCACGACCAGAACCAGTAGTTATAATTAAGCCTTCTTTTACAAGATATTGTAGGTCTTTTTTTATGGTGTTTCGTGAATAGTGTGGCAAGTCGTTTTCTAAATCTTTTATCTGTATCGTTTTATGCTTATTTATGTAAGCTATTACCTCATTTTGTCGTTCATTGGTGCTGCTTTTTAAATTGTTATAGGTTTCATATTTAGTTTTTAATTTTTGGGTTAGTTCTGTCAAACAATTTAAAAAGAAAACAACCCATTTATCCAATAGTTCATTTTTAGTGCCTCTGTGTTTTTGTGTTTCCATTAATACTTTATAGTACATGTCTTTTTTGTTCTCAATTATATGCTCAAACGACACATATTCTATAAAGTTATACTCTTGTTTTAATAGCAAAAAGGTTGTCAGTAACCTAGATAATCTACCATTACCATCTTGATAAGGATGAATGGATAAAAACTCATACACAAAAATACAGGTTATGAGTAAAGGATGAAGTTCCTTGTTTTTAAGCTGCTCATTTGTCCATTGTAATAAATCGCTCATTTCTTTTGCTGTCAAATGAGGTTCGGTAGTTTTAAATATTACTTTTTGTTCGCCAGTTGGATAATTGGCAACTACTTGATTGGATAGACTTTTATAAGTGCCTTTATGTCTTTTGTCTTTACTACTATACTTTAGTAAGTTAGCATGTAATTGATGTAAATAGCGTTCAGTTAGGTCAATGTCTTTATAATGCTCAAGTATTAATTCTAGTGTTTCATAGTAACCTATAACTTCTTGTTCATCTCTTTTTTCAAGTTTATTGATTTTTACGGATTTAATAAGCTGTTTTACATCTTCATCAGTAAGAGTTGCTCCTTCTATCCTTGTCGATGAGCCAATACTTTGTATGGTGGCAATAGTTTTTAATTCTTTTAAGTAGCGTTTTTCTTTGTTTTCAATAAGTTCCCAATTACCTTTAAATGTATCTATACTACTTAATTGCTGTATAATGCCTTGAAAGATTTCAGGTTTAAATGCTATTTTTTTGAATATATCCATTTGGTATCCGTTTTTATCCAATTATAAATATATGCAAATATTTTTAGATATATCCATTTGGTATCCATTTTTATCCAATTAATAAATTTAGAAAGAAGATTTTGTTATTTTTTTCTCACTTCAATTTTGTGAATTGAGAAAAATAAAATGTAAAAGATTCGATTTTATCGTCTTAAAGCAAAATGCCCTTTCACTTGAAACGAGATATCACCTTTAACCACATCTGCCACAAACCAATAATCACTTGCTGGCATTTTATGTCCATTGTAAGTACCATCCCAACCTTCAGAAGTTGCAGTTAAATAGGTCATCTGCTTACCATAACGATCGTAAATGTAAATGGTAGTTCCTGGTAAGGTTTCCACACCAGAAATATGCCATGTGTCAAAATAACCATCGTCATTTGGTGTCATGAATTTTGGTGCATCAATCACAACCACTTCATGTGTTGTAGCGTCGCAACCGTTTAAATCAATCACAGTGACTGTATGATAACCTAATGACACATTGGTAAACACATTGGATGTTTGTGGTTCGTTATCATCCAGTTGATAGAGGTAATTTCCAATGCCACTTATGGTAACAGTAATGTTATTTGGATCAGAAAAATCTATAGTTTCTGTAAACTCAATGGTTGCAGGTTCCGATTCTATTACATTGAAAACTGTTGTGGTTTCACAACCATAAGGCGACGTCACTGTCACTGAATACTGACCAATAGTATCAATGTCAATTTCAGATGTCGTTTCTCCTGTACTCCATAAATAGGTGTCTCCAGCAACCAATTCGCCAGCAAAAACTGTTAATGGTAAATTGTTTAAACAAATGACTTGCTCTGGAATTTCAACCAATGGCTTACGTTGTACAATGGTTTGGAATAAGGTCGTATCAAAACAACCTGTTGCATTGTTTGTAATACGAACATAAATGATTTGCCAACTCACAGCATTGTAATTCAAATCGGAAATGGCATTGGTACCATCAATAGCATCCACATCTGTTTCGTGATAGGTTACAGTATATTGGTTTGGATTTTGTGCTCCAAGAACAATGGCAGTTTGTTGCGATAAATCGAACACCAATTCAAAATCGTAATCGTCATCACAGGCCTCTAAATCTGGAGGTTGATTAGCAATCGGATTTGGATTGACCACTAAATTAAACGACGCAATAGCCACACAAGAGGTTGCTACATATTCAGTACGAATGTAAATCGTTGTTGTTGGCGCTGTATAATTATACGTTGTCGCTAAGGCATTCTGATTGTTTGTAGCATCAGCTAAGGAGCTGTGATACGTAATGTTGATTCCTGTGATGTCATCCATTAAAATGGCTGTTGCCTCAGATAAATCATAAGTATTTGTTGGACTGTCACAAGTTTCTATGGTCGGAATTGGATTAATCGTAGGAGGTAAGTTCACGATTAATTCCAGCGGAATAGACACAAAACAATTAGAAATCGTATTGGTTACTTTAACGTAAACCGTTTGCGGATTTGTAATGTTTTGATAGCTGTCTGGATTTGTGATTTGATTGGAATCAGCCTCTAAATCGGTTTCGTTTTCAAAGTAGGTGATTTCAATATCATCATCACGAATATCTAAAATTTCGAATTCAGAAACGGTTAAATCAAAAGTTGTATTTCCATCATAATCTGCATCACACAATTCAATAGCATTTGGTAGATTCACATCTGGAACTTGAATGACATTCAATCCAAATTCAGCAATCGCATGGCAATAGGTTCCGTTTTCAATACGAGCATAAATTTGTTGCGGATTTACAGTGTTGGTGTAATCTAACGGAATAGGATTCAATTCATTTTCAGCATCGTTGAATGTTGTATGAAAGGTAATCACTAAATTCTCAGGAATACCTTGAGAAATTTCATCAATTTTTTCTTGAAGATTGAATTGCTCAAAACCATCATTGGCAATGTCATCACAAACAATATAATTGGTTGGAGGATTAAACAATGGAATGGAACCAACTTCTAAATCAAATTGAGAGATTCCGAAACAATCTTGATCTGTTAGGTTTTCTACACGAACGTAAATGGTTTGTGGACTGCTTGTATTATTGTAAATCGAATTTTTATCAATGATATTTGTTCTGTTTGAAGCATCAGCAGCAGTTTCAAAATAAAGGACTTGCTTTCCTGTTTGACCGTTTAAAATTTCAGCGTCTTTGGTTGAGAAAATAAAATCTGCAATTTGGTTGCCATCAGTTTCACACTCTTGATAGTTACTAATTGGAATAAATTCAGGAAGTGTGTTGACGATCACATTGATTTCAACTAAAGTGTGACAGCCAGTAATGTCGCTTTCAACACGAACATGAATAGTTTCAGTTGTAGCATTATAATTTGTTGTAGTGATTATAGGATTTGCATCAGCATTGGCATCGTTTAAGGTGTTGTGAAACGTTATGGTAATATCAGTCGTATCAGCAATAAACTGTGGAATCATAGCATCCAAATCGATTATTGAAAAGGCATCTTGATTATCGTCACAAATCACAACATCTGCAGGTTGCGTCACTGTTGGAGCAGGAATCACATTAATTTCAATTGGCATTGTTTCAAAACAATAGGTTGTATTATGTCTGGCTCTCACATATAAAGTTTGCGGATTTGAAATGTTGGTATACAAACCTGGTAATGCATTGGTATTATTAACAGCATCTGCATCTGTTAAGAAATACGACAATGATAAGTTTGGATCAGTAGTAACATAACCATTTAAGCTAGCTAAGTCAATAGCAACAAAGCCATCATCATCAGTATCACAATAATCAATAGTTGCTATTGGAGTTAATACCACAGGAGGATTAATAATCAGGTTAATGGTAGCTTGATACACACAATCAGAAGTTTCTGCTTTCATGTATAAGGTATGAGGACTAGACGTCACTTGATAAGGTACGGATTGGTCAATGGCATTGACATCGTTATCCAAATCATCTTGCGATTCGTAAAATGTAATTGTTACACCAGCAAGATTATTGATGATTGAAAGTGCAATATTTTCTAAATTAAAATCAGCAATACCATCTCCACTGGCATCGTCACAAACTGAGAAATCACGAATATTGGTTCCAGTAATTAACACATTGGCATGAATCTCAATAGGTACAATAGTTGCGCAGCCAGTGATGTCATCGACAATTCTTACATAAATGGTTTGTACGTCTTGTACAATATTTTGATAATTGGTTTCATCTGCAATTGGATTGTCTCCAGTCTCTGCATCCACTTGAGTTTCGTGAAAGGTTACAGTAACTCCAGTTAAACCATTCAATAAGTCTGGAAGCACTTCGGTTAAATCGAAGGTGCCAAAACCACCATCATCTTGTACGCAAGCATTTAATGGAGGTGCATCACTTGGATTGACCATTGGTGGTTCAAGGACAGTTAAATCTATGGTTGTTGTACTGAAACATCCAGTTGCTGGATTTACAACTCTGACGTATAAAGTTTCATTCGGATTGGTATTGACATAAGGTTGAGGTATAGCATTTATTCCAGCATCTGCATCAATTTGAGTAAAATGATAGGTTACCACTAAATTGACATTTCCCTGAGTGATTTCGGCATCAGCCAATGACAAATCAAAAATAGAGGAACCATCGATTGGCATATCGTCACAAACTTCCATTGGAGTTGGAGCTACAATGTTTGGTAATTCATTGACTACCAAATTGAATTGTGTATAAGCCAAGCAACCTGTATTGACATCAATAATTCGAACATAAATGGTTTGCGGATTTGAGGTATTCGCAATTGGTGTTGTAATTGCATTGATATTGTTTTGAGCATCTGCTGACGAATAGTGATATGATATGCTGTAATTTCCAGCAGATACAGCAGCTTCAGCTTCAGCATCTTTAATGGTTAAATCGAAAATTTCTATGCCATCACCACTCGTATCATCACAAAGTTCGTAATCTGATATTGGACTTGCATTTTGTACAGAGTTTAAAGATACTTCAATCTCGTCTTCAATGATACAGTTCATACTATTAAGCGGAATAGAGATTTCTACTCTATAGGTTCCTGATTGTGTTACATTTAAGGTTGGGTTTAACTCTGTTGGTAATAACACACCATTTCTATACCAAGAGTAAGTTGCCAACGGATTTTGAATGTCGCCATCAATGGTATAATCATTAGCACACGTTGTGACATCTGGACCCAAATCAACTGTTGGATTAAAACTATTTCCTTGAATAAACACAGCAGAATCATAATTCTCATCGGTTTGATCTGCTATGACCAATTTAATATGATATTGGACATTAGGTATAATGCTTGCGGTGGCTGTAAGAACCGTTGTACGACCATTATAGTTGGTGTCTCCCATGGAATAACCATCAAAATAGGCAGCATTTTCAGCAGCACAGAAACCAACAATTTCGTCGTGAATGGTATTGGTGTTTACTGGGATTGTGGTTCCAGGAATTAAAGCGATATTTTGGTAAGGGTTACTCGTTCCAGCTTCACGAATTAAAAAAGCAAAACCATCAGAATATTCACATGGGAAATTGGCATGATATTCTTCTGATGCTAAAAGGTAGTTGAATTGTATAAGATTAGAAACTGATACAAAATCAAATTCTATGGTTGTTGCGTTTAAGGTATTTGTAATGCCTAAAGCTGCTTCTAAATCTGGATCTGTTCCCCAAGTTGTTTCACCATCATGTAATGGATTGGTATTAACAGCATTTCCTCCTGAAGCTGCTCCACCAGTTGAAAGCATGATTCCATTTTCAAAAGGGAAATTGGATAAGTCACGTTCAAAGTAAGCGAAACTATTAAAGCCATTTACATTGCCATTGATGTTAGAAGTGATATTGGTAACTTCCACACAACCTTGAGCTAAATTGTTTTCAATTAGCTGTTGCGCTGTAAAGGAATCGTCAACTAATATATTTTGAGAATTGATAGTGCTTACACAACAAAAAAAGAATAAAAACAGGATATGTTTATAGCAGTTGAATAGCGTATCAATGATACATTGATTTTTTTCTTGTTTCGGTCGCAATGGATATAATTTGGGTTATACCAGCGAAAAATAGAAATAAATCGATGAAATACAATATTTAATCGATGAAATACACAAAAGTTTAACATTTAAGCATTAATTATTAGAGCAAAGGCTCAATTCTAATCAATTCTTTTCTAATGCTGAATTATCGTTTTAAAGTAAAATGACTCTTAAAGGTGCGACCATCTTGGAGTTTTACATGAAACCAATAGTCGCTTGAAGGAAGTGGTTGCCCATTAAACGTACCATCCCAACCAATTCCTGATGGAGATAATTGTTTAATAAGTTTACCATAGCGATCAAAAATATAGACGATACTTTCAATTTGTGAGCTGTGGTTCAAGCCATAAACTTGCCAAGTATCGTGATAACCATCACCATTAGGTGTAAGAAATTTAGGGAAACCAATAACAGATACGATGTCTTCAACAATACCACAATCGTTTTTGTCTCTCACGTAAACTGTGTGAAGTCCAGGAGGCACATTTTCAAAAACATTGCTGTCTTGATAAGGTCCATTAATGTTGTTCAATGAAAACTCATAATCACCTTCACCAGAAACAAAAACAGTGATCATGTTATTTGAGGTTGCATCAACTACTTCAACATCATCAATCGTTGCTATGTTTGAAGGTAATACAGTAATCGTTCTGTCTTTAGAACAATCGTTACCATTGGTTACAGTTACAGAATAGGTTCCAGGAACATTAATATCAATTTCATAAGTGTCTTCACCAGTTGACCAATCATAAGTATAGTTGTTTGGATTTCCAGAAATTAAGCCAGCAGTTAACGTAATGGTGTTTGGGAACGTATTCAAACAATAAATAGTTTCATCTTCAATTTCAATATTTGGAAGTTCATAAACAGTTAAATCAACTTCATTTATGCCATAGCACGCATTGTCATTTTCTGCACGAACAAAAATAGTTTGAAAATAAGCTGTGGTGTTAGTAAAGTTTAAAGGAAGTGGATTAACTTCCAGTAAGGCATCTTGAGATGTTGCATAGTAGTTAAGCGTAACTCCAGGAGGTGTTCCACCTAAAACAGTTGCGTTGGCTTGAGATAAATCAAATTCAAAAAAGCCATCTTCAGTACCATCACTATCACAAGTAAAAAGCGCAGCATCATTTACAGTTGTAGCACTAACATCGAGTGTCAATTCGGCAAGTCTGTAGCAACCTGTAATATCGTTTATAATTCTTACATGAATGATTTGAGGGTTTACAGTGTTGCTAAATGAAGAGCCATCAATTTCATTGGTCTCACTTTGAGCATCACCTAGCGATAGATAAAAATGAGTTGATAAATCAGGCGCACTTGCAGTAAGGGCATCATGCGCTTCAGTTAAATTGAAAAGTGTAAAACCATCAGGATTTCCATCATAATCACATTGAAATAATAAAGCGTCAAAAACGACTGGAAGTGGATTTACAATAAGGTTGAATGACGTAGTGTTGTAACAATCAGTGTTTAAAACATTCTCTACCCTTGCAAAAATTTCTTGTGTATTTGGTGTTGCATTGTAATAACTGGTTGGCAATGCATTTGCACCAGAATCAGCATCCAATTGTGATGTATGATAGGTAATATTATATGCTGAAGCATCTTGCGAGCCAAGCACAAGTGCATCCAAATCTGAAAGTTCAGTAGTTACTTGACCATTAGTATCATTGCCATCTGCATCATCATCACAAACTTCAATGTCTGGAATTGAATTTGCAGTTGGTGTATTGAACACTTCAATATTAAATGATGTTGTATCAAAACAATCTGAAGAATTATTATTTTGAATCCTTACATAAATAGTCTGCGGATTGCTAACCGTTTGATAAGGCATTGTAAGCGCATTCACATTGTTAAGTGCATCGTCTGAACTTATAAAATATTGTACATTATAAGTTGCAGCATTTTGAGTTCCAAGCACTGTTGCATCGTACAGAGTATTAAAATTAAAACTAAAAAAGCCATCATTATCATCGTCGCAGATATCAACATCAGGAATTGGGTTTGCAGTTGGAAGATTATGGACAATTATAAAAAAAGAATCAATAGCATAACAATCTGTGTTTTGATTGTTTTCTAACCTAACAAAAATTTCCTCTTGATTAGGTGTTAAATTATAATAAGGACTAGCTATTGGATTTGCTCCAGAATCTGCGTCTAATTGAGAAAGATGATATGTAACATCGAACAGGGTAGCATCTTGACCATCTAAAACAATGTCATCGATACTTGCTAAATCAGTTGTTACTTGCCCATTTTGTTGGTCACCATCTGTGTTATCATCACATACTTCATAATTGTATGGCATAGGACCAGAATGAGGAGTACCGAAATCAAGATCAATTATTGGAGAATCAAACACTTCAATAAAAAAGGAAGTCGTATCAAAACAGCCATCATAACCTCTGTTTTGAATTCTAGCAAAAATTTCTTGAGGGTTGCTTGTGTTTATATAAGGGCTTGTGATTTCATTTGTATTATTATCAGCATCAGCTTGCGACTCAAAATACTTTACTTCAAAAACAGTTGGATCTTGTGCACCTAAAACTTCTGAGTCTTTAGTAGTGAAATCAAACGACCATAAGCCATCGTTGTCATCATCACATATATTAATATCTGTAGCTGGGTTTGCAACAGGAACTTCAAAGTAAGAAACAATGGCTTCGCCATCAAACGTTTCGCAAGCTCCATTGTTAAACTCAATATGTAAGGTGTAAACTCCTGGTGTAGAAACTACTAAATCAAAATCAGACTCTGCTAATACAACACCATCCTTTGTCCAGGTATAGACTGCTCCAGCAATATCTTGATAAGCTAATGTATACGTTTCTCCAATGCACAATGATAATTCAGTAGAACTTGTTCCGTTCTGGATAATATCAATCTTGTCATTAAAGAACGATTGGATAAAAGGAGGTAAGCCTTGTGTTGAAACATTAGGAGCTAAGCTAACAGCATTGTGAATATAATTTGCGGCAGTGCCTAATGCATTTGGATTGTCAATTACACCTAAAAAGGGTAAACCTGTTGTATAATTTGCACTTAAGGCTCTATAAATTTTACCATCAGGACCAAGTTGTAAGGAACCTCTAAAGAGTTGTCTTTGATCTAATGTGATTTGAGAATTTTGTATGTTGGCTGCTTCTAAGTCAAATTGTGTTAAAGTGGATTGGTGTATGTTTGGAGGTCCAGTTGCATTGGCATCGTTTGATGAATGCACATATAATCTTAAACTATTTTGGGAAAACTCCACACCATAAGCAGAAGATGAAAATGAAGTGATTGATAAATTTTGTTGATTTGATAAAATACCTGTTGCTGCATCAAAGTCGTATAAAAATAAACCATTACTCATATTGGCAGAAGCGAATTTTTTACCATCTGGAGAGACTTTAATTTGCCCTCTAGCGTCACTAATAGGGAATGGGAATGTAGATTTAACGGAGGTTACATTAATGCCTGTAGTTGATACTTCAAAAGCATGGTAGGTATTAAAAGGACCACCTGTTCCATCAATACTGGCAAGTGTAATGACCCAAATAGATTGTGATGCACAATCTTTTAAAACGGCCGTAATTTTTTCAGAACTATCTTGAAGTAAATTTACGTTTTTTGAGGTAACGTCTCCAAGACCACCATCTAAAGTTATATCGACTATGGAGTAATTAAAACCGAAATCGGGATCACCACCACCAATGGTCGTATCTACAGTAAAAATATAATAGAATGTATCATTTCCTGGTTGTGGCACAACTAGGGCAGATTGTGTGCTGGATGGATCTCCAAACAACCCAGTTCCATTAGGCATAAGCTGATGGTTACGGTTGTAAACTAATGTACCATCTGTATAAAAAAGTAAGTCTCCATTAGTATCAGAAATACTTGTACAGCCTTCTAACGTGCTTAGTTGTCCTCCATTAATTGAACCAATTAAATTTCCTGTGGCGTCAAATTGAATACCTGCATTCTGGCCAAAATACCAGTTTGCAGCTTCGTTTTGAGCTGACAAATTAACCCAAAGTATGAGGGAAACTATGAGGAGAATCTTTTTCATTTACAAGCAATGTAGCTTATAAATATATCATAAATCTCGCTTTTTTAATAATCTATACGATAAAAAGACAAAAATTGCAGTCCAACCCATTACAATTACTAACTCGTACCAATGTAAAGCGTAGTCATAAGCAATCTCTGTTTTATCTGGAAATTTAGACATCACAATACGTTGAACAGGTTGTTTTATCAGGTTGTACATAGATTTTAACGGAAAAAAGTTTTGAATTTTTTCGGCTAGCTCATAACTACCTTTCCATGTGATAAGCCCAAAAATGATCCATTCTAAAATATAATCTACAAAAAGAAAAGCTAAAGCAAAAGCTGAGCGTTTTGCCAACATTCCTAAAAATAAACAGAAAGAGAAGAAACCTACTAACTTTAAAAAGTAACCAAGCAGGTATTCTGTTTCTCGGAAAATGATATTTATTTCAGTGTAACTTGAATAATATAAACCTATAAATAGTGATATTAAAAAAAGTAAAATAGTTGCCACTAATGAGAAAAATACAATAGTATAGAACTTTGAAAGGATAAACTCTTTCTTACTCAAACCATCAATAAGGTTCTGCTTTATGGTTTTGTTGCTGTATTCATTACCAATCATGCTCACAACCACAATAGCAAAGAAAAACTTGAATTGCGAGGCAAAAAATGTTGTGATATGCCAAATGATTGGAAAATTATAAATACCGAGTTCACCAAGTTCTAAGGTGAAAAAGCCAAAGAAATTAATTTTTATAGATGATAAAATAAGTACTGTAAAAGGTAATACGAAGGATATAAATATGAGGACTTTACTCGTTCTGTTGAGTAAAAGTTTTTGTAATTCTAATTGTAAAAGACGCACCATGATTTTTTGATTGATTAGTTATTATCTGTTAATTGTAAGAATTGTTCTTCTAAACTTTCCTTACGTTTTACAAGATGTGAAAGCGTAATGCCTTTTTCAAACATCAGTTTGTTAAAGGTTGCAGCTTCCATTGGCTCGTTTAAAAAAGCAGTAATTAAACCATCTGCTACTTTAATTTTTCCAAATGTTTCATCTTTTTCAAGGATGCTTAACAGTTCATCTTTTTTATCGGTTTTCAATTCAAAAAAGCCATAACTTGAAATCATTTCATCTACACGACCAGAATATAATTTTACACCTTTTCTGAGAACCACAACATGAGTACATACTTTTTCAACCTCGTCCAAAAGGTGAGAAGCCAACAATATGGTTGTGCCTTGGTTGGCTATATCTTTTATAATCTGTCTTATTTGATGAATTCCTTGAGGATCCAAACCATTTGTTGGTTCGTCAAGTATTAAAATCATTGGATCGTTCAAAAGAGCTGAAGCAATAGCAAGACGCTGCTTCATACCAAGTGAATAGTTGCTAAACTTACTATTCTTGCGCTCTGTTAACCCTACAATTTCCAGCTTTCCATCTATTTTGCTAAAATCGACACCTTTTATTCTGCAAACCAATTTAAGGTTGTCGTAGCCAGACATATATGGATAAAAGTTTGGGTTTTCAATGATAGCGCCAACTTTTTTAAGGGCATCATGCGTTGTGATGCTGCCATCAAACCACTTAAAATCTCCTGAAGTTTTATTTACAACGTTGAGAACAATACCTAAAGTAGTGGATTTTCCGCTACCATTTGGGCCAAGTATGCCGTAAACATTGCCTTTGTTTATTGTAAATGAGAGGTCACTTACAGCTGTGAGGTAACCAAACTTTTTTGTAAGGTTATTGATCGTTAAAATTGGTTCCAAATTATTAATTTGATTGATTAGTTATAAAAGTAAGACGAAAGCCTTGGCTTTTTGTTACAGCATAAATTTAATTGTTTTAAATTTGATTAAGCAAAATCCCTTATGGACGATTTAAAAATTTCTAAGAAAAAACCTTCTTATCCAGTTTCAGATAAGTTGAATACATACCTTTCTGAATACAACAGAAATATAAGGATTCCTATTTTTTATGATGATTTGCTGCGTTTTCAAGGGTCAGTTGTAGTCTATGATAAAAATGATGAAGATACGCTGTGGATTCGTGTGTATTACAGTCAATTTGAACGTGAGGAAATCGATTTAAGCCTCAAAAAAGTCTATACTATTTTGCATTCTGATGGTAACCAAAGAACCATTCCTTTTTTAAATGTTGATGCTATTGATTATTGCACCTTTGGGAATTCTAAACCCTTTCGCATTAAAATCAGAAACATTTTAAACGATAATTACACCTATTTTTATGTCAAAAAAGCCGATACTTCTCGTATTTATGGTTTAGAGTTAGAGCACATGCTTTCACCTTATAATCTCAATTTTCTGGTGTATAAAGATACTTTAATTGAAGAACACATTGCTGGCATTCCTGGCGATGAGTTTATAAAAACCATGTTGCCAAATTGTAGCAGTACTGAAAAATCTCAAATAGCCAAAGAGTTTGTAAAATTTAACGAGCGTTGTATGATTAGGCTTCTTGGTGATATGCGTTCGTATAACTATGTGATAGTGCCAACACACGATTTTGATCATGTGGTGTTTAAAATTAGAGCGATAGATTTTGATCAGCAATCCTTTGAAGGGAAATTTAATATTTACAGACCTCAGTTTTTTAAGGAGAATTACGAAATGGTAAAAATGGTTTCTGAACGGTTTCAAAAAGAATCCATAGACCAATACAAAATTGAAGAACGCTCCATTGTTGCAAAGCGAATGATTAGTTATCACGATAGAATTGAGGAGCTAATGAGTTGTATGGTTGATGATACGATTTCTAAAAAAGAACATATTGATTTACTGAAATCAAAAATTTACGAGTATACCAACGATATTAAGTTTATGAAAAGTAAAAATATGGGAGAGATCTTAAAAAACGCTTTAGATTATGTGAAACGTAATTACCAAGACGTGAGCACTCATAATTTTTAGAAGTGGTTAATTCCAGTTTTCGTCAAAATCTAAATCTTCGTAGCCATCTATATCAATGTCATCGTTGTATTCATCAAAATCATCATCAACTTCAGCACTAAACTCTTTAATGGGTGCTTCTGTAGGAATTTGACCATGTACAAACATAAGATTAGGATAATCTGCGCCTTCAGCTTCTTCAACAATTTCGCCAAGTTCAACTAAAAACGTCCACATGCTAAGAAAATCGTAAACGTAAATTAGCTTCGTGTTGTCTTCGTCAGTTACAGATTCAATAGTGGTTTCATGCATTAGTCTAACAGCTTCAGAGCCATCGCTCACATCAAAAAGTGAAATTTCTTCACCTTGATTCCAGTCGTTGTCACTAACATAAAAAGATGCCATTTCAGAGCCGTCAAAGCCAAAGGATTGTGTTATGGCATTATGCAGATCTTCCAATGTATCCGTTTTTCTGATTTCGATATCTCTAAAAATATCGTCGTCAGTATCGTTGTCAAGTAAGACTCTAAATCTGTAAATCATTGTAATAATTTATGTTATAAAGGTAAGTTTTTTTTGAATCATTTACTGAATCTATGAAGTGTAAATGTCATGATTGACAATAAAACAAATGCGCCAACCTGATGCGAAACTCCGAGTAAAACTTTTGCCTTATTGATAAATAAAATGGTAAGCACACCCAATAAAAACTGAACACCAACCATAATCAATAATAAGTTGACTCCTTTTTTTTGATAGTTGGTTAAGCTTAATTTTCGTGATTTATTCCAGATAATAAAAATAGCAGCCACAACAAAATAGGCCAAAACTCGGTGTACAAATTGCACACCACTTTTGCCTTCAATAAAGTTTTTATATAATGGGTTTTGTTCAATATAAACTGTTTCATGCATGAATTTACCTTCGTTCATCATTGGCCAATGGTTGTGTATAAAACCAGCATCTAAACCAGCTACAAAAGCACCATAAACAATCTGTAACAAGAGAAGGGCTAAACCAAATCGGACTAAATTTCTGAAGCCTTTGTTGATTTCTTTTTTGTTTGGAAACATTAAATCCAGTGCAACCCAAAAGGTGTAAGCAAAGGTGATGAAGGCTGTTGTAAGATGTGCTGCCAATCTGTAGTGGCTTACATCAGGATTGTCAACCAAACCGCTTTTTACCATGTACCAGCCTAAAAACCCTTGAAAACCTCCTAAAGCCAACAGGGTGATTGATTTTTTAATAGTTGGTTTAGAAAGTTGTTTTCTGATTAGGAAATACAGAAACGGAATAATGAAAACCAAGCCAATAAAACGACCAATTACACGATGCAACCATTCCCAGAAATAGATATCTTTAAAATCCTCCAATCCGAAATGATTGTTGAGTTTTTGATATTCTGGGTATTGCTTGTAGAGTTCAAAAGCTTCATTCCATTCAGCTTCATTCATAGGTGGAATGGTGCCAGAAATGAGCTTATAATTTGAAATGGAAAGTCCAGAATGTGTTAATCTGGTAATGCCACCAACCACAACCATAATAAATATGAGGATGCAACCCGTTAGCAGCCAATAAATGACAGTTTTGTTATCTTTTTTCATGAATTTTTAATCCAAGTTTTTTCCCAGTTTCTAACATCAATTCATAAGCAGCTTCATATTCATTAGGAATGTCGCCTTCTAAAATAGCTTCTTTGATGGTTTCTTTTATTTGACCAATTTCTCGTGAAGGCTTAAGATTGAATGTTTTTATGATATCTTCTCCAGTAATAGGAGGTTGAAAATTACGAACATGATCACGCTCTTCAACTTCAATAATTTTGTCTCTTACAATTTTAAAATTGTTGTGGTATTTTTCAAATTTTTTAGGATTTTTTGTGGTAATATCAGCTGCACAAAGCGTCATTAAATCATCTACATAATCACCAGCATCAAAAACCAAACGTCTTACTGCAGAATCAGTGACTTCGTCTTGAGCCAACACAATAGGTCGCGAACTTAAAAACACCAATTTTTGCACGTATTTCATCTTATCATTTAGTGGCATTTTTAACCTTTTGAATAAATGATACACCATTTTTGAGCCTTCAAACTCATGTGTGTGGAAGGTCCAACCAACCTTTTTGCTAAATTTTTTTGTTGGTGCTTTCCCTATATCGTGCAGTAAAGCAGCCCAACGCAACCATACGTTGTCTGTATGTTCTGAGATATTGTCAACCACTTCTAAAGTGTGGTAGAAATTGTCTTTATGTTTCTGACCTTCAATTTCATCAATACCTTTTAAGGCAGTAAGTTCAGGTAAAAAATGTTTGAGCAACCCTGTTTGCTCTAACAACAAAAAACCTTTAGAAGGTGTTTTGCTTTCAAGAATTTTATTCAGTTCTACAACAATACGCTCATTGGTAATAATCTTGATACGCTCATTGTTTTTTGAAATGGCATTTAGGGATTGTTTTTCAATTTCAAAATCAAGTTGCGTTGCAAAACGAATGGCTCGCATCATTCGTAAAGGATCGTCACTATAGGTGATATCTGGATTTAAAGGTGTGCGAATAATTTTATCTTCTAAATCTTTGACACCATTAAAAGGATCAAGTAAATCACCAAAAGTAGATTCCTTAAGGCTCAAAGCTAAAGCATTAATGGTAAAATCTCGTCGGTTTTGGTCATCTTCAAGAGTCCCATTTTCAACTACAGGATTTCTGCTATTCTCATTATAGCTTTCTTTTCTGGCACCAACAAATTCAATTTCAAGATCTTCAAAAGGCAACATGGCAGTGCCATAAGTTTTAAAAATCTGAACTTTAGGTTGGTCTGGAAGTTTTCTAGAAACAGCTTTGGCAAGTTCAATGCCGCTGCCAATGGCAACAATATCGATGTCTTTATGAGAACCACGATCCAGCAAAAAATCACGTACAAAACCACCAATAACATAGGCATCAAGATTTAAATCCTTTGCGGCTTCTGAAATCACTTTAAAGATTGTATGGTTTAATGCGTTTTTGTAATTCATGCTTTGTTGCGAAAAAAAATTAAGTTAAGGTCTTATAACTTTGACTGTTCCATCATTACTTAATTTAATTATGGATGAAGCCTTAGTGCAAATTTTTTCGCGTTGCAAATTTACAACATAGTCTACACCTTTTAAAATGTCTTCATGTATTTCTTTAAAGGATTTTGGTGTAGGTTGACCACTAATATTTGCTGATGTAGACACAATGGCACCATTAAATTTTCTAAGCAGTTGAAAGCAAAATTCATGGTCAGGAATTCTAATGGCAATCGAATTGTCTTCAGCAATTAAATTTTGTGCTAAGTTTTGAGGATTGTCATATATAATTGTAATTGGGTTGCCTTCAATATCCATAATATCAAAAGCAGCATCAGGAATGTCCTTAATATACTTTTTTAGCATTCTATCATCAGCAACCAAACAAATTAAAGCTTTACTATCATTACGTTGCTTGAGGTTAAAAACTTTTTTTACAGCCTCTTCATTAGTGGCATCGCAACCTATTCCCCAAACCGTATCAGTAGGATAGAGTATGAGCCCTCCTTCTTTAAGAACTTTTATAGCGTTTTTTATTTCAACATTCATTAATCTAAGTAACTATTTTGCGAAGATAATTAATATATTCACCTATAATTAATTCGTTATTGACTAAATTTAATTATATCAATATCAAGAAATGCCTTTTTTAAATAGAAAATATTTACAGTTAAAAGTTAAATTTTTTAAGTTTTTTGGAATGGATGTTAGCCATGCTAAAACGATTTATTTGCTAAAGAATAATAGAAAATTAAATCTTAAGAATCCTCAAGAATTTGCAGAAAAAATAAAATGGTTAAAACTATTTAAATATACTGAGGCATACAAGAACTATGTGGATAAGTATGAAGTAAGGGCATATGTAAAAGAAAAAATAGGAGAATCTTATTTAAACACTATTATTGGTGTATATGATGATGTTGATGATATTAATTTAGACGATTTACCCAATCAATTTGCCTTAAAAGGTACACATGGATCAGGTTATAACATTATTGTTAAAGACAAAAGCAAACTTGATTGGAAGAAAGCAAAGCAGGAATTGAAAAAATACTTGTCTTCAAACTATTATTATAAGTACAGAGAGCGAATTTACAAAGATGTAAAACCAAGAATTTTAGCAGAACATTATTTAGATCAATTAGATGATGACAACATTATTGATTATAAATTTTATTGCATTCATGGTAAGCCAACCTACATTATGGTACAAACCTTTGATGATGGCATGAGAAGAAGTTGCTTTTACGATTTGCAATGGAACAAAGTAGAGCCAGATTTGTGCAAAAAAGATTTTCTATACAAAACAATACCAAAGCCTAATAATTTAGATGAACTTATTTTAGTAGCCGAAAAGCTGGCAGGCGAATTTATATATGTAAGAGTTGATTTATATTCTATTAAAGATAGAATTTATTATGGTGAGCTTACATTTTTCCCTGCAGCAGGAAAAAAGAGATTGAGAGTAGAGCGCTTAAATAAAGAACTAGGAGACCTAATTAAATTACCTATTTAGAGTATTTTTTACTTCATCTAAATACTTGACAATTGCATTGGCTGCTCTTTCAGAAGCTGTTGAGCCTTTTTCAGAATAAAAATTATCGTTGGTTATTTCTTTTTGAATAGATTCATATTTTGAAAAGTTTGACATGGCTTTCTGTAAATTTGAATCTAGTTGACTAATTTCGTTAATAACACCACCACACTTCCAGAAACGAAAAGCATAATCATCTTTATAGTCTACTTTTTTAGCATTTAAAAATAGACAAGGTCTCGGAATAATTATAAACTCATAAACCTGACTTGAAACATCGCCAAGGTAAACATCAGAAATTTTCAAATAGGTCATATCAACACTTTTGTCACTACCAAGATCCATGTGAATATTAGCAGCGTTAAAAAATTTCTTATCAATAGCTTCAGAATCCCTGTTTCCGCGAGCTTTAAATAAATGGATATGTGGTGCAAAAATGAGATTGTATTGAGGGTTTTTATAAAAAAACTCAAGGATATCAATTCCAAATGTGTCCCAAGATGAAAGCTCATTTGAGAAATGTGGATTGTATAAGATAATTGGGTTTTTGTTTGAGAATAATGGCGTGTTTTCTTTTTTATAATGTGCAATATCCAACTTTGAGCTTCCAACAACACTATAGTTATCTCCTAAATAATTTAAGTCTTCAAATTGTGTTTTATGATAGTTTCCAAAGAGTAATTGTAAATCAAAATCAAGAATTTCCTTTTTATAACTTTGCTTGCCACCAATGGCTCCATGAGGTAGCTTTATGAGTTTTGGCAACTCTGTTTGGCCTCTTTTCTTTAATAAGTATTCATGATTGTAATCTGTTAATACGATAGCATCAAAATTGTTGAGCAAATAAGCTCCATTTTTTTTAATCCAAAACCCTTTTCGAGGGAGCTTTTTCTTCTTGATTTTATCAGTAAAAGCACGAAATAATTTAGTGCTAAGTTGCTTTACTTTTAATTGAGAACCATCTAATGCTTTAATGGTTTTATATAAAAAATCATGTTGTCCTTTATAAGTAACAATACTAACATCATTGGTTTTAGAAAGCTCTATGGCTGTACCAATAAAATGGTATATATGGTGCAAGTCATCTAAAAAATAAAAAGCTATTTTATGTCTTTTTTCCATAGGAGAGTTTAGCTTACAAGATTAATAATTTATTGAGTAAAATACCAATCATTGACAGACAATATTGTAATTTAGCAATTAAATTAAGTATTATTGAAAAGTACCTTATTAATTTCTACTTATAATTGGCCTGAAGCTTTAGAACTTGTACTGCTCAGCGTGTTAAATCAGAGCATATTACCAGACGAAGTGGTAATAGCAGATGATGGTTCAACAGATGAAACATCTAGTTTAATAGCACAATTTAAAGCAAAATTCCCAATTCCATTGATACATGTTTGGCAAGAAGATGATGGTTTTAGAAAATCTATTATTCTTAATAAAGCTATTGCAAAAGCCAATGGAGACTACATTATTCAGGTTGATGGTGATTGCATTTTGCACAAGAACTTTATAAAAGATCACCTTAAAAATAGGAGTTTAAACACCTATTTATATGGAACACGTGTAAATATCAAGGAGTTCTTTTTAAAAACATTGTTTGAAACTAAAACCATACATTTTAACTTTTTTTCAAACGGAATCAAAAAAAGAACACGTGCAATTTATAGTGTCATACTTGGTAGTTTATCAAAACCACAAGAGGAATATTCTGAAAAGTTTAGAGGTTGTAATGTGTCGTTTTACAAAAGTGACTTTATTGCTGTTAATGGTTATAATGAAGACTTTAAAGGTTGGGGAAGAGAAGATTCTGAGCTCGTAATAAGATTTCACAACTCAAATTTACGTGCAAAAAGACTGCGTTATGTTGGAATTGTGTATCATATTTTTCATCAAGAAAAATCGAGAGATAGGTTTGATATTAATGATAGTATTGAACAAAATACAATAAAAAATAAACGGACTTGGACTAACAATGGTGTTGATAAATACCTGAAGTAAAACCTTGGTTTACTCAATATGTCTATACATCGTCCATAAATACAAGTAGCGTTTAAACACTGCAAAGGCACTCGTATAAGCTAAAATAAACCCTTCTTTTCCATCTAAAAAACCTAACCTAATTAAATATTGATGCCAAAAACGATAACAAGGTCTTACTAAAAAATGATATAAATTGGGTCTTACATTTTTATTGTATAAAGCTTGTGCTTGTAGCTTGCTATACTGCGTTAGTTTGTTGTTGTAATGATCAAAACCTTTATACGAAAAATGATCGCTTCTGTGTTTTAAGCTGCCAATGTTGCCATCAATCTCTAAGGTTTCGTGCACCAAACTGTTACTGTATTTAGCCTTGCTTTTTTTAAAGACTCTAATGACTGCATCATTCTGGAAACCACTGTATTTGATGCGTTTGCCCATAAAATAAAAATTCCGTTTTACTTTAAATGCATCAGCAGTTCCGGGATTTGCAATGGAAGATTTTATTTCTTCGGCTAAATCTTGATTAATACTTTCATCCAAATCAAAAAACACAACCCATTCATGCTTGGCTTGTTGCAAGGCAAAGTTTTTTTGGTTGGAGAAATTATCAAAATCCCTAATCAAAACTATTGCACCAAGAGACTTGGCAAGCTCAACGGTTTTGTCAGTGCTATCAGAATCTACAATGATAATTTCATCAGCAAATGATAAACTCTTTATGAATTTTTCAATATTAGCTTCTTCATTGTAAGATATGGCTA
>JAUIGO010000096.1 GCA_030429955.1 Bacteroidia bacterium | reverse complement strand
TCGGTCTTTTAATTTTTGGTCTGCTAAAATGAAGTTTTGAGCACCTAACAATACTTGCAATTTTTGAGCTGTATCTACTTTAAAATATTGCTTGAAATCAAAACCGTTAAACATTTGCTCTACGATTTCAAACTTCTCTTTCATTCCTGCAATAGCTTCTTTTATATCAACAACTGGTGAACCTTCGCCACCACTTTGTAAATAGGTTGCCATTGCTTTCCGCAAGTCTTGACCAATTCCAATATAATCAACAACTAAACCGCCTGGTTTATCTTTATAGACTCTATTTACTCTTGCAATGGCTTGCATTAAATTTGCTCCTTGCATTTTTTTGTCTACATACAAGGTATGCATACTTGGTGCATCAAATCCAGTTAACCACATATCACGAACAATGACCAACTTTAGTTCATCATTGGTGTCTTTCATTCTTGTTGCTAAATCTTTTCTTTGATTTTTGGTGGTATGGTGTGGTTGAAAAATTTCTGGGTCGTCTGTAGAACTCGTCATAATGACTTTAATTGTTCCCTTATCTAAAGCATCATTGTGCCATTCTGGTTTTAAAGCAATTATTTCATTGTAAAGCCTCACACAAATATTACGTGTCATTCCCACAATCATTGCTTTACCTTCAAACACGTTTTGACGTGCTTCAAAGTGACTAACAATGTCTTTAGCAACATCTTTTAAGCGGTCAGGATGACCTACAACAGCATCTATAGTGGTTGTTTTCTTTTTTGCTTTTTCTAATTGTTCTTCGGTCGCATCTGCAATGTCATAGATTTCGTCATCTAGTTTTTTAGAAGTTTCTGCATCTAGTTTAATTTTAATCAAACGAGATTCATAGCTAATAGGAACGGTAGCACCATCATCTACCGCTTGTTTTATATCATAAACATCTATATAATCTCCAAAAACTGCTGGTGTTGATTTATCTTCTTTTTCAATGGGTGTTCCTGTAAAACCAATATAGGAAGCGTTAGGTAAAGCATCTCTCAAATACTTGGCATTTCCATATCTAATTTCTGAACCATCTTCGGTTTCTACTACACGACCAGAAAAACCATATTGACTTCTGTGTGCTTCATCTGCTACGACAACAATATTCGTTCGTTCAGATAAAGTTTCGTAAACATTGCCCTCTGCTGGTGCAAATTTTTGAATGGTTGTGAAAATTACGCCACCACCAGAGACTTTCAATAATTCTTTTATATGTTCCCTACTATTTGCTTGTACTGGTGTTTGTCGCAACAAACCAACGCAATTACCAAACGTACCAAATAGTTGGTCGTCTAAATCATTACGGTCGGTAAGCATTACAATGGTTGGATTTCCCATTTGCGGATGTGTAATAATTTGACCGCTATAAAACACCATTGACAAGGATTTTCCAGAACCTTGTGTATGCCAAACTACACCAACTTTTCTATCGCCATCTTCTGAATGTGTTGCTCTTAAGGTTTGTGTAACTGCTTTTTGTACTGCATAATATTGATGATATGCTGCAACTTTTTTAATCTTAACTTGAGATATTAATCCTGTTTCTTCGTTTTTCTTTTCTTCTTTTTCAAAAACAGTACAGTATCGAATTAGCTCAACCAACGTTTTTTTGTTGAGCATATATTCAGTAAGAATTTGCAATTCTGTTCTTACCTCATTGGCTACTTCTTTAGGTGTTTTCCAAGACAAGTATCGAGAAAATGGTGCTGACACACTTGATGTTCCTGCATCTATGCCATCTGAAATAACACAAATAGCATTGTAATAAAAAATACTTGGTACTGCTTTTTTATAATTTTTAATTTGGTCAAATGCTCTACGTAAAGTTGCTTTTTCACTCGTTGCACTTTTGAGTTCTATAAATACTAAAGGCAAACCGTTTACGTAGATGACAACATCAAAGCGTTTTTCATTGTTGTTTTCTTTTACAACAAGTTGATTAACTACCCAAAAGTTGTTGTTTTCAGGGTGTGTTACATCTAATAAGCTAACATTAATTCCTTTTGTTCTGCCTTCTTTGGTATATTCTACAATTACGCCATTGGTGAGCAACGTATGGAAACGTTCATTGTTTTCCATTATATCTTCTGTACCAAGATTTATAACCTTTTGGTAAGCTTCTAAACGTGCTGATTCTGGTAGTGTTGGGTTTAATTTTTTTAGTGAATCTTTAAAATGATTTTCTAATAATACGGAACTAAAACTTTCACGTTGTGGATTCTCGCCAATTGGCGAAATAGCTGTACCATTAAAATAAGTATAGCCTTGACTTACTAAATGGTCAATTATAGATTGTTCTATGCTATTTTCTGTAAGTTTTTCCACTATTCAAAAATTTCATTGAAAAACGTTTGTCTTTCGGGTTCTACTAAATATTTATTAGAAAGATACAATGGACCAAAAAATTGAGTTAAGGCATCTTTGTCTATTATCCATCTGATTTGTGTGTTATCATAGGCAGCTACCAATAAACTATTAATCTCTTCTTGAGAGAAAAGAGTTTTATATTGTTCTAATTCATCAACGCATACGTCTGTATTATTGAAGCTGGTTGAACCAATCAATGCTTGTAGGTTTTCTGAAAACAGATTTTTATTCGCTGAATTAACTATTTCGCCAGCATCTACTTCTACAATAAATTCATTATCATCTGTTTTGATATACACATTTTGATTATCGTCATAATTAGTCCAGTGCTCAATGATATTGTCCTTTGTGATTTTAATAGTCAACTCTTTTTCAACTTGTTGAAGGAAATAATCATCATAAAATTGCGAGACGCTTTTTTGCTTAAATTCTTCATAAGACTCCACCACAATAATGTTTTGGTGAACATCTAAAGCTTCTTTAAGTCTGCCATCTTTTACGCAAACAAAAACATTTTTATTAGGTATTTCTTGAAGGTATTCTAAAACTGAAAAGTAGATTAATGAATCTTTAAAACCTTTGTCTGTATTATCACCAGCTTCAAAAGGTGGTTTTTTATTAATAGCTAAATCCTTAATTTGTGGTAAAACATTATTGTCTTTAACATCAATGATTTCAAAAGTAAATTCTTCTTTTACGATTAAATCGTCAATATAAGTTTCAACATTAAAAGCTTTGGTATCATCTTCATTTAGTGCCAATATTCTATGAAGTGGATTGGCTAAAAATTTATCCTTATTCCCTTGTAAGTTTTTACGTTTTTGCCTTTTAATTTCTTCAATAACTACTTGAGGAATTACAATATCAGCAACTTGAAGAAATTGTTTTAGTTCTTCTCTACCACCTAAAAAATTATTGGTTTCAGTATTGCGAATAATATTTGTATCAAAGATTACCTTTTCCTTCATTTCACCTAATCTTTAAAGTCATTTACACGTATTTGTCCACTCATTAATTTTGGTAATAAAGTGTCTCTTGTTTTTTTCAGAGATTGAATTGCAATGTAATTATGCTTTCTTTTTTCAAATAAAGGTTTCACCAAATCATTGAATTTCTTATTGGTTTCTTTGTCTGGTATGTTAAAAAGACTTTCCTTAATTGCTTGGGTTGATAAATTTACTTGCACGCCACTATTTGCACGACCTCTTAAATTCGCTATAAAATGTTTGTCATTTGTTAAGAGATAAAGAAAAGGATAATCAATATTTATTTCATTATCTGCTCTAATGAGACCTACACGTTGATTAACTATATATTCATTATCATAAATCATTAATGCCGTATGTCCTAATAATGATATTGCATCTTTCATATCTGTCATACTCATTAATAAATCGCCATTTTTAAGAATATATTTTTCTAATTTTTCTGCACTTTCTTTTGGATAATAATCTTTAGTTTTATCGTGATTGAATCCTCCTCCTTTTTTAATGTCTCCCATCTTGAAGACTTTTAAACTATTGGGCTGTACTTCCTTTAATAAGTCTTTACTTTTAAAGGCATATCCGTTGATAAATTCAATCACTTCTTCAAGTTCTCCAACTCTCCATCCATCAGGCAATTCATCACCAACTTGGTATTTACCAAACCATTCTTTAAAAATAGTTTGTGCGGTTTCCTCTAGGGTTTTGTTTTGGGCTTGTAGGTTTTCAATTTTATCATCAAATGTGGTGAGTAGGTTGGCTATGGCTTTTTGTTCTTCTATGTCTTTTGGAATAATAAAAGGGTATTCACGCATAGTTTTCAGTGATACGTTCTTTATTGTAGTACCACCAGCTAATCTTTCAATATACTTTTGAAAATAATTTCTTCTTATTTGATAGCCAATGAACCTTTTGCTGACACTGTCTTTTACATTGAAGTAGCAAGCACTTTTACCTAGAAAGCATTTTTCATTATTATAGTAAGCGAAATAGCCTAATGACCCATTAATTGATACAAGAATTGTTCTTGAATTTAAATCTTTCTTATACTTCTCGTACTCCTCAACAGAACACCTTTTAGTTTCTTTTTTTATTTCAATTTTACCATCGTTAAGATTGTTTCCATTTATAAAATAGTATTCGCCTTCTTCCGTATATTTTGGTGTACCGTGTAAACCATCCCCTAAAATTGAAACAACATCAGCGAGCGTAGTTTCAACCCAACCTTCTGGAATATTTTCAATTACACTGCTCATAAACTCATACCAATTTTAGCCAGTTGTGTTGCAATTTCTTCGTTCAACTCTTGCTCTTTGTCTATTTGTGCTTTTAAGGTAGCCGTTAAGTCTTCCATTTTTTCCTCAAATGGGATACCATCATCTTC
>JAUIGO010000095.1 GCA_030429955.1 Bacteroidia bacterium | reverse complement strand
AATACTGACTTCTCGTGGTAAAATCTCGGAATATGCTGGAACTAATAAGACGTCGTCATAAGTAAGACCTTCTCCAACAATTTTGTTTTGATGTGCAACCATAGCTTTAGCTTTTAATTGCGTGCAAATTTACGTATTTTATTTCATTTTATGTATATGTATTACTTTAAAGTATTAGTTCAGCACGTTACTGACTGATTGATCTTTTTTTTAATAATAATTAATTTTTATTTTTACGTATTAAACATTACAATGGAAACCTACGCAACTGCTTTACTTTATGCTATTCCCTTTTTTATTGGTTTAGTGCTATTTGAAATTGGCTATGGCCATTTTATTAAAAAGCAGATGCACAAACCCATGGATACGATATCCAGTTTGAGTTCTGGACTTACCAATATTATCAAGGATTCCTTAGGGTTGGTTTTAATCATTGTTTCCTATCCCTTTTTGCTGGAACACTTCGCTATATTTAGCATAAAAGCAACGTGGTTGGTTTACGTGATTGCCTTTATTACTATAGATTTTGCGAGTTATTGGAACCATAGATTGAGCCATATAATAAATTTTTTCTGGAACCAGCATGTGATTCATCACAGTAGTGAAGAGTTTAATTTGGCGTGTGCTTTAAGGCAATCCATTTCAAACCTCTTAGGCTATTTTTCAATTTTATTGATTCCTGCTGCTTTTTTTGGAGTGCCTCATGAAGTTATTGCACTCCTCGCTCCTATTCATTTATTTGCTCAGTTTTGGTACCATACCAAACATATTGGGAAATTAGGTGTTTTGGAGTACATTATTGTTACACCTTCACAACATCGCGTGCATCATGCCATCAACAGAGAATATATTGATAAAAACTTAGCTGCCATTTTTTGTGTTTGGGACAGAGCTTTTGGGACGTTTCAGGAAGAAATGGATGATGTTCCTCCTGTTTATGGTGTTTTAAAACCTGCCAATACTTGGAATCCAATCCTTATCAACTTTCAACATATTTGGCGATTGATGCAAGACGCCTGGCGAACCAAAAACTGGGTTGATAAATTGAGGATTTGGTTTATGCCAACAGGTTGGCGACCAAAAGATGTGGCCGAGAAATTTCCTGTTGCAATTATTGAAAATCCTTATAAACAGGTGAAGTTTGACACAAATCCTTCAAAGGAATTGATTTATTGGTCTGTTTTTCAATTAGTAGCAACGACACTACTGATGCTGTTTATGTTTTATAACTTCAGTAATATTGAATCCTCTGATCTTTTACTTTACGGATTCATAGTGTTTTTAGGGATTTATGGCTACACCTCTTTAATGGATAACAGCAAAATTGCCATTATAGCTGAAACGCTTTTTTGCAGTTTGGGAATCTATGTAATTGTAGCAACAAATGATTGGTTTGGACTTTCTGAATTTATGGCGTTTGGGAACTATATAATGCTATTCTATTTTATTACAAGCTTTTTTGGAACACTTTATTTTACTACAAAATTGCTTAAAAAACAGAATGTAGTAGTTAGTTCTTAGGATAACTTCGCACTAATTGAGTTAGTATCACAACAACTGAAGCTGTAAAAGTTAGTGTCATTAACATACCTGAAAACATAACTATATACTTCATCCAGAGCATGTCTTTCCAGAGTAAATAAAGGCCTCCAAAAGTTAATACAACAGAGATAAAAGGCTCAATCATTAAAAACAATTTGAGTTTTTTATTAAGCTTTGTAATACTCAAAATGCATCCAACCAAAAAGAAAATAATGGACATGGAAAGAATGTGATCATGAACCAACGTGAGCATTTCTTGTTCACTTTTTTTAAACTTCATAACCACAGCGTCCTCATCAGCTTCATTACCCAGATATTGTTCTTCAATACCATTGGGATTTGCAGAAGATGTTTCGCCAACAAACAACAATCCTGTATAAAAGCCAATGGATAATACAATAATAAAGGCACTTATTAGCCATTTCAATTCCTTTGATAATTTGTAAATCAGTCCGTTTATTTCCATTACAGTTGGTTGTTTTGTTGTAAAATCCTTATAGATTTCAGGACATTATTAACAGCATTAGTCATGGATTTTACTGAAATGGTCGCACCAGAAATAGCCATGATATTGTCTCCATAAACTAATTCATCTGAAGATTTTTTTCCAATGAATTGTTTCAACCAACGCTTGCTCCCTATTTCGCCGCCATAATCTTCCCTATATACCAATACTTTTGAAGTGATGATAATTAAATCCCTATCAAAAAGAATCAAATAATCAAATTCATCAGTTTTACTTGGCGCTTTTGAAACGTAAGCAAAGCCTAATAGTGTTTCATCTTTTTTAATTTCGAAAAACGTATCATTTGAAAATTCAGAAGGTAATTCAATAGCTTTGGAAAATGTTTTGGATTGCATTGAAAAGGTTTCAACTTCAAAAGCAGATTTAATCTCTTTATCAACTTTTTTCTGAAGTTTATCGGTAAGTCCAAATGCCACTATAAAAGTACAAAAAACTACTATGGAAATATTTTTAAAAAACATAATGCAACGCTATTGTTTATAAGCCAAATAGCTACTGCAAAACTATAACTTTTGCAATAACTATTTGGCACTTAAAAACTAAATCAAAAAATTCATATTAAAACCAAACACCAAACCCAATATTTAACTGCCCTTTAGTGTCATTGCCATCTACAGCATTGTCCAATAATTGATAATCTGCTTTAACAACAGCTCCAGGCGCAACGTGATAACTTAAACCAGCTGTCCATTCATTTCTGTTGTATGATAAATTTCTGGCAATGTTAGCTTCATTGGTTGCAGCATGTGTATCGTACATTTCGTAACGTACAAAAGCATCCAGTTTTTGCTCCTTATCCAATGGTAATAAATTATAGGCTGCTTCTGCGTACCAACCTTTAAGTTCTGAGCCTAAATTGGTATCATATAAGGCATTGTAATCATCTGCATCAGTAATTAAAGCATGTATGTATTGACCTCTAGCAGAAAAACGTTTATTGATATATCGTGCATCAAGTCCAAACATCGATACGCCAACATCTGCACCATCAACATCCTGAATTTCATCAGCAGCTTGAGTTCGTCCAAAGTATCCAGACAATCCCAAACGCAGACCTGAAATGCCATAATAATCTAACTTAGCAGAAAGGTTTGGAGTATTAATCGTTGACTCAGCACCTTTTTGACGACCGTTACGTAAACCATTGCTTCCACCTAAAAACTTATCACCATTTACCGAAGTAAAACCGTTGAAAATATAAGCTTGGTAGCCTAAACTTACTTCGTTGAACCTTCCGGTGACACCAACTCCAATTTCTCTCCAAGTGGTTGGCACAATACTCTTATCTACATTTGGTCTCTCAACTCCATTAAATGTAGTTGGTTCGTGATACTCGTTCACAATTCCCATTGGCACGAGCATTAAACCACCTCTAATGTTTACGTTGTAATTTAAGCTATAATTTAAAAATGCTTGTTCTATATAAACTTCCTTAACATGCTCATACTCTATTTCGGTAACAAACTGCACTTTATCACTGAACTTGTAGCCTAAAAGCATCACTAATCTGTGCACATCCATAGTGCCATTTGCACCTTCAGGTTGGTTATAATCTATTTGAGCATAACCTCCAACAGTAATCCCTTTTGAAGCGGTTCCGTTAAGTATATTTTGTGCAGCATTTTGCTGTTGATTTTTAGTTGCAGTCGTATCTTGGCTAATGGTTTGTGCATTTAAGGCTCCAGAAGCAATGATTGAAATCGTTAAAATTAGTTTCTTCATTTTGGTTTGATTATTTTGTTATTCTTATTTAGACTTATTATAAATAATTAATTATTTGAAGTGGCAAAAATAACACTGAAAACTAAAAAAGCAAACTTTATTTAGAATTATTTTAAATAAAAAAACAAAAGTATTTTAATGGTATGCAGTAAAGATTTTAGTTGCTTCATTATAAGCGCTTTCAAAGCTTAAGGCATTTAAATTGTTAATCGATTTTTTTGAAGTAAAATAAGACAACAACTTTTCGGTTGGCATATTTCCTGTTAGTTCATCCTTTGCCATTGGGCAACCTCCGAAACCTTGGATAGCACCATCAAAACGTGTACAACCAGCCAAATAAGCTGCATTCACTTTCTCATACCAAGTACTTGGTGTGGTATGCAAATGTGCTCCAAACTCAATCTCTGGATATTGAGGAATAAGATTTGAAAATAGATAATCTATGTTCTCAGGGTTTGAGCTTCCAATAGTATCACTTAGTGACAAAATTTTCACTCCCATTTTGCTCAAACGCTCTGTCCAATCTCCAACGATTTCAACATTCCAAGGATCACCATAAGGGTTTCCAAATCCCATAGATAAATAAGCCACCACTTCTTTATTTGATTGCGAAGCAATATCTAAAATTTCCTGAAGTGTTACCACAGATTGCGCAATGGTTTTATGAGTATTACGCATCTGAAAGTTTTCTGAAATAGAAAAAGGATAACCTAAGTAATCTATCTCAGGAAATTGGGATGCATCAATCGCGCCTCTTGTATTGGCAACAATGGCTAACAATTTACTTTTAGTTTTTGATAAATCGAGTTTTGATAAGACCTCAGCAGTGTCAATCATTTGAGGAATTGCCTTTGGAGATACAAAGCTCCCAAAATCAATGGTATCAAAACCAACTCGCAATAATGATTGGATGTAATGCACTTTTTCCTCAGTTGGAATAAAAGTTTTAATGCCTTGCATGGCATCACGTGGGCA